>JAFUXY010000123.1 GCA_017477005.1 Lachnospiraceae bacterium
AGCCTGAACGCAAGCGTTCGTCTGCGAATGTTTTCATATATGTCTGAATAGTTACCTTATTTCACTTTCTTCGAAACCTTCGAAGATGCGTCGTTAGCGTTGTTCGTCGAATAGCTCTTCACGTACGCGCGCACCTGCACGTAGTAGGTCTTTTTCGAGGTCAGCTTCGTTAGCGTAGCCTTCGTGGTCTTCACGTCCTTGGTCTTCGCGCTCTTCATGTTCTTGTTCGTCGAATAGAACACGCGGTATCCGGTCGCGTTGGAAACCTTCTTCCAGGAGACGCCGAGCTGCTTCTTCTTGCTGTTCGTGAGCTTCACGCTCGTGGGCTTCGCCAGCTTCGTAACGGTCAGCGTGTACTTCACGGAGCCGCTCTTGTAGTTCGCGTTGCCCGCCGCCTTGACGGTGATCGTGGCCTTTCCAGGCTTCACGCCTGTGGCAACGCCCTTGCTTGTCACGGTGGCGGTCTTCTTGTCGCTCGTCGCGTAGGTCACTGTGCCCTGCGCCTTGCTCACCAGCGACTTCACGTTGGTTGTCTTCGTCACGAGCTTGGAGCCCTTGGCCGACGAAATCTTGATCGGGTTCGAAGCCTTCGCGATCGTGTAAGCCAGGTTCACGGATCCCGTGTAGTTCCCCTGTCCTGTCACCTTCACGGTGTAGGTAGCCGCGTTCGTGGACGCGCTCGGGATCGCCGCCGTGTAATCGGACGCCGTCGCCGGGCTTGTCGCCTTCACGGTCGGGGTCTGCTTCTTTCCGTTGTAGGTGAAGCTCGTCTTGCTCAGGGAGACAAGCTTGTTGGTCAATGTCGCCGCCTTGATCGTGTACTTCAGGTCGACAGATCCAGTGTAGTTGCCCTTGCCTTCCACCTTCACGGTGTACTCGCCAGCGTTCGTCGAGCTAGGGATCGTCGCACTGTAGTCATCTGCCGTCAGCGTCGTGCTGATGGTAGGCGCCTGCGCCTTGCCATTGTAGGTGAAGCTTGTCGCGCTCAAAGCCACGTCCTTGTCGGTCAGGCTCTTCGCAGCGATCGAGAACGTTCCCTTCGCGATGCCCGCGAAGTTCGTCGCCGTCTCCGTCCCGGCCTTCGCCTGGAACTGCGCCTCATAGGAGCCGACGTTCTTCTGCCTGTCGGAAATCAGCACAAGGTCGTCAACCGGGAGGCTGATCTTGCCATCGTTCAGAGTCGCCGTGGCGATCTCGGGTGTCAGCTCGGAGCCCGTATAAGCCAGCTCCTTGAAGGTCAGCGCCGCCTTGGAGAGATCTCCCTGGGCGATGCTGTAACCAGCCTTCAGTTCGGATCCGCTCGCAGCCGCCGTGAACTTGCCGCCAGCCACTGCCGCGATCGTTGCCTCGTAGCTGCCTACGTTCTTGCTCTCCGCCGGATAAGTGACAGTGTAGTCCGTCCCCTTCACGAGCGTGTAATTCCTGAATTTCAAGGCGATGTCCGGGTTCACATTGTCGCCGGTGAATTCCGCCTTCACGGCCTCCCCGTCGTTGATCGAGAAATTCGCATTCTTCGCGATGTCCGCGTTCAGGATCGGGGCCGCGTACAGGACAACCGGCGTCTTCGTGGTCACGGTGTCCTTCGCCGCGGCTTTTCCGGTAAGCGAAAGCTCCCCGCCCGCTGCCGGAGCCGTGATCGTCGTCAGTTTCTCGGTTCCATTATACCAGTCAACGTTCGTGTTCGACGCATCTGCGTCGTCCTTCATAGCCTTTGCGGTAATAGAAACGGTCGCGCCGGCCGGGACGATAGCGTACACGCCCTTGCTGTCCTCGTCCTTCAGCTCCTGGTCTCCAACCTTGATCGAGGACACAACGATGTTGTTCGGCACGTCCTCTGTGACGGTGACGACATAGGTGCTCGTGTAAACCGCGCCGCTCGCGCCGGTTCCCTTCGCCGTGACGGTGACTTCGCCTGCCTCTTTTCCTGTGATCGTGGCCTGCGTCTTTTCCGTATTGAGCGACAGGGTCGCATACTTGGTGGACGATACGCCCGGCAGATAATCCTTGCCGTCCTCGGTCGTCTTCCACTCAAGCGTGGTCGGATCCGCGGCCGTCGGCGTGTACTTCGCGTCAATCGTAATGCTGTCCTTCACCTTCACAACCCCGGTCGTCCCGCTCAGGGATACGCCCGTGAAAGGCACGGAGGTGTTGCTGACGGTCATCTTCAGCCTCTTGCTGCTGGACTTCGTCACGGTGCCGTCCGTCATGGTCGCTTCCACGTAGTCCGGTCCGCCGATCTTGTTGCCGGAAATCGTCGCCGTGCTGCCGTTCTTTGTCAGGTTGATGTACTTCTGGGACTCTGTCTTTCCGTCCTCGCCTGCCCACACGTTCCAGTCGGTGCTCGCGTCCACTACGTCCGCGCTGCGAGGATAAGGAAGAGCCACTACTTCGATGTTTCCGTTGACCCGGATCGTGTCCTCGGTCAATTCCTCGTATGTGTCGCCGACCCTCTTCGCGATCGTCACGTCTTCCAGGGTGACCGGCTTCACCGAGATACGGATGGACTTGGAGATCGGCGTGCTCGCGCCCGTAGCCGTGGCCGTCAGGGTCACGATGCCCGTGTCCCCACCTTCGTTCGGGATGATCTCTACGCTGTCGCCTGTGGCGGATGTCCCGCTCGTCGAGCCCTTGATCGTCGCGTACTTGCCGTTCGTCAGGGTCCACATTACCTCTTTGTTCTCGGCGTTCTCAGGTAGTATGGCCGAAGAAACGACCATGCTCTTCCCGACCTTGTTCGCCAGACTGTAAGTGTTCACGGAATCTGCGTCCGCCGTCACGTCCTTCATGGAGTCCACGTAGAGCGTCAGGTCCTCGACCTCCACGGTCGTTCCAGAAACCGTAATCGCCGCATAAACCGGCGCAAAGCTCTCGTTCTCCGTCGTCTTGTGCTTGGAATCAAGCCTTGTCTGAGTGAATGTAAGCTTGAGGTCTACCTTTTCCGCGCCATTCTTCAATCCCTGAATGATCACGGAATCATCCTTCGCACTTCCCACGATCTTCGCAAATTTCTCATTTGCTGC
Source organism: Lachnospiraceae bacterium (assembly GCA_017477005.1). GTDB lineage: Bacteria > Bacillota > Clostridia > Lachnospirales > Lachnospiraceae > RGIG4930. The sequence continues at coordinate 3,021 of JAFUXY010000123.1, forward strand.
GGACAGCTTGTCGCTTGCCCCAGTGCCATGAGATGTCTCGTGGTCTACCAGCTCCCATTTGTAGCTCAAACCTGTCGCAGCCGTGGGATTCTTGGCTGCTGACACAGACACCTCTCCGCCCGGTTCCACCGACACCGCTGCCGGTGAAAGCGTCACAGGATTTGCCGTTGAAAGCGGATTATTGTCCACAACCATGGATACTTCAGTGCCATCGATAGGTGATCCCACTTCCGTCCCATACTCATCATTGAAGACCAGGCTATACGCAAACGTTGTCGCATCCTCGCTGAATTCTTTCGCCGTAATCGTGCCAACCCCGCTAGTTTTTACGCTAGAGCCAAGCTCGATCGGTGTATACTTCTCACCGCTGGTATTAATCTGGGTCTCGCCTTCAATCGCAATCTTGATTCCGTATCCGGAAGCACCGATTGTCGACGCTCCTGCATAACTGATACCGTACTCCTTGCCTTTGTTCAATGTATAATATTTGTCACTGCCCAATGTTACAACACCCTCCGAACTCATGAGAGTAATGTCCGGAGCGCTTGGAATTGCATGCACGTTGACATTAAAGGTCGCCGCTATCTCAGTGGAGCCGTTCGGACGAGCAGTCACCGTGGCATTTCCTGCTCCCACAGCCTTGATGGACGCTGTCTTGTACTTCCCAGCTCCCAAGTCTGATACAGTCACAACGCTTGCGTCCGAGGAAGTCCACGTCCAGTTCCCGCTCGGATCTGCTCCGTTCGGAAGCACAGCAGCTGTCATAGTGCGGATGTCTCCAACGCGGAGAGCCACGTTTCCGTACTCAGCCGTCCCGCTCGTGGTCGCCTTCACATAAGTCTTTGTCCCTACCGTCTCAGTGACCTCTGCTCCAGTAATGGTGATATCCGATGCCGATACGTTCACGCGGAAGGTTCCAGACCCAGATCTTCTCTGCGTCCATCCATCCTTGAATGTCTGGCTCGCCGATACTGTGATGTCTACCGGAGTACTCTCTGCCGTAAAATGACTGCTTGCCCCGGAAGTCAATCTGATCACTGCCGTTCCATTTTGCCCCGGTGTCGCCGTCATATAGGCCGAATGCACGGAATCCACAGACCAAATATAAGAAACTCCTACCGTGTTTTCAGTCGCAGCAGACACGCTCCAGCTATTATCTGTATCGGTCTTCTTCACCGTAAGATTCGAAGGCTTGAAAGTCAGATTCGCCGGAATCACTGCCTCTACAAAGAGGTCAAGTGTCTTTGAAAAGGCACCATACTTCCCGCAGTCTACATTGACCACAACCTGGGTTGCTCCCGTTTTTCCGCTAACGAGGTTAAGCTTCTTGTCTGTACCTATGGTGTACATCTCCCTTGCAGTCACTCCTGCGGTTCCTGTAGGATAGTCGTAGGTATAATCAAAGCCGTACGCCTCAGAAGTCTTAATATTGTCGCCATTAACTGTAATGGTTACATTGTTTAACGCTTGCGTAGTCGCAGACGGATTCTTGAATACTGCATCAAGGTCGATCGTTCCTTCTCCATCATGAGAATAGATCGTGCTGCCATTCGTTCCGTCCCAGCTCCAATCGAAAGTATTCCCTACAACTTTAATGGGAACACTCACAGTTGCTTCTGCGACTCCGTTTTGGTTCGCCGTATAGGTGATCGTAGTTTCTCCCTTTGATACACCTGTGATGGTAGCAATACCAGTCGTCGGATTAATATCATCGACTCTCGCAATACCTGTATTGGCAGACACCGCAGAAAATGCCACGCTGCTTGCGGCAGCCGCAGGTTTCACTTCAAATGGTGTCACGTATGAAACAGGCGGTCCCACAAGAACCCTGCTAAACGAATCTGTTACACCTTGACCTATTTCAATCCCACTCTTCCAGGACACTCCTGTCGAATAAATCTCTATGCTCCGGACTTCCTGATCATTTACAACAACAAATTTCTGCACATTGGGAGTGGTAGTCGTCTCTTTCCCGCTTCCCCAGCCAGATCTCTCAAAAATACTCGTTCCGGACAACATGTCGCTTATTTCATTCCAAGCATACCTTCTGTCCTTCGAGAAACCATTCGGTATCTTATTAGCGTTGGACCCTGAGTTAAAATATTTCTTGATACTCACTGACAAAGTGGCCTCGCCCTTCTTGGTAAGGGTAGGAAGGTACAACTTAGACGTATAAGTATCGTTACCATCAAATCCCTCATCCGGATTACTTACCTTCCCCCCTGTAAGCGTATACCAAGTTTCCTCGGTTCCGTCCTCGTTCGTCCAGTCCCATTTGAATGCAACAAGATTGAATTCCTCTCCAGCGTAAGTACTATTATCCCACTTATATTTAGCCTGGATGTAAGATTTTTCCTCCGCAGCTAGCGTATCGCTCTGGGAATCTGTCTCCCCTATTGCGTACGGATTGGTATCCTTCTTATATGCAACATTCTTATGCTTGCTGTTTGCTGCATCAATGGATACGGTTCCCGTGGCTGCATAGTCAATCACCGCCGGAAATGCAGCCACTGATTCTGCGGACCAGTCATTCACAGAGAACAATTTCTCCCCATCGACACTGCTATCCGTAATCTTCTCACTTGTATACGTAGTAGCCGCATTGACCCCACTGGGAAGGCTTCCACCCAAGGAAAAGAACTCACGGCTCTTCACGGTAACTTTCAAGCTCGCCGCAGCATCATCATCGGTACTCACATTTGCACCAGTCGATGTCTTTGTAAGCGTAGGAACAGATACTTGTGTACTAAAATTCGCACCATCTTTCAACGCTGCATAAGTATATCTAGTAATAGGCGTCTTCTCTCCTTTTTCTAGGAAACTCCACTCATACGCCATAATATTCCCTGTCCCCGACTTGCTTGAGTTCGTAGCAGTCATATAGGTGTTTTTTGATTCCTTTTGATTCGTACCGAAAGGCATACTTTTAGCACCGTAATCTACGTTGTTCACCTTCCAATCTGTATTGTTAGAGGCCCCTGTGTTAGCCGAGCTAATGCTAGGCGCGGCACTTGCTTTTGCTATAATGGGTACTCTACGTGATACTACAGTAAGAGGTGATAACGGACTCGCCAAACCTTCCATCGCCAAACTCCTAATCGTTATCGCCCCATTCGGCTCCGCAGCCCCACCAGTCGCTCCGGTTGCCTTAGCAACAAGCTCGCCTGTCCACCGCGTCCCGGAAATTTTCACATTTGTTATGGTTCTAGTGGTAGGACTCGTTGTATTGCTATTGTTCCCGAAACCTACGTCAGTAGTCGTCGCTGTCATCGTGGAAGGACCGTTGGTCTCATTCGGCCCGTAGATCGTTCCGGATAACTGGAACGTCACAGAGTCTCCTACATGCACGAGGCTGTTTTCTCCCGTTTTGCGAACCACGTTATCGAGAGTTGCAGAAGAAATCGCCGCAGACCCTCCAATCAGGCTCAGTTCGGAGAGATCATACTGGTCATCGCTCACGATCCCCGTACTATCACCGCCAATCCCAACCTTTACCCCGTTCAGTACATCATAATTATAACTCGCTGCTGTATTCAAAGCCACCGTAGTGGTAGCATCGATATATCCCACTCCACTCGAATCCAATCCAACAACGCGCAGTATGCTATTCTTGTTTGGAACACGGACTACAATCGTGTCGTGGGCAGCTACACCGTTCACCTCTACCACATTAATGACCTTCATCCAGGCATTCCCTGCAAAGGAACCGCCTATATCGTTGTTCCTCTCAAACACACCAGCAGCGACGTAATTTATATTGCTCCCCGCTGTCGGCGTGAACTTCAATGCCATGAAATACCCGTTGTTGCTTTTTGCCTCAGGATTGGTGCCCGATGCATCCGCATCCGCAGTCGCAGGCGGGGTATAGTATGTAGTCCATCCGCTCTTGTATGTCAGGCTTCCCTTGATAGCACGCCCCTTATTCTTCGTGCTCTCGCCAACAGAGATGTTCTGAATACTGGATGCCGTCGTAGCATTGTTACCTGTTTCTCCAAGCAGGGTGGCCGTCGCTTTCACTGGCTCTACGAATACTTTTGCGTCACCGTTCGGTGTTTCAAGATGCACATCCGAAACATCATACACATCGTAATGCTCACCACCATCATCTTTCCACCATACTACAAGTTTGGCTCCACCATTAAAATTCTTCCATTGTATAATTTCGTTGACTTCGCTGTTCACGACTCTGGAAATAATATTCGGGCTATCTGACAGAGCCCTCGGCGTACCCTCGCCTTCGAACAGCCCCTTCACGCCAATCTCGGAAACCGTGTTAGGAATATTCGAAAACTTGATTCCAAGGTAGTATCCTTGTCCCCAGCTATCTACATATTCCTGTATACCATTAACGCTATTATTCTCTTTGTAGGCATCGGTATCCTTATCAAGCCAGAATAATGTTCCTGATACCTTCCCATCTGCAAAGCTAACGTTCTCCTGAACTAAATCCATATTCATACTAGTAGCTGTGGTCAACTCGGCTTCTGTTTTGGATAAAGTTCCAGATGATCCGGAAATTGTGAAAGGACAAATCGCATTGCTGTCATCCAGCGTATCCGCTTCGTCCTCGGCAACTTCCTCGGTCGCTTCGACTTCCTCTGCTTCTTCCGCGTCTTCATTCAGGGCGTCCGCCTCGTCGGAATCGGCTTCGTCCGAAATGATGGCATCAGAAATAGGCTGGTCCTCTGAAATGTCAGAGTCATTCCCAGCTTCGTCTTCCGCGTCCTGTTCAATTGTTTCTTCTACAGCTTCCTCCGCGTCATCGGCAGCCGCTTCTTCCGCTTCCGCCAAGTCCTCATTGGATTCTTCCTCTGCTTCTTCCGCCTCGGTCTCTTCGAATTCCTCCGAAGACGCTTCGTCCTCGATGGCTTCCTCTTCGACCTCGATCTCCTCAGTTTCCTCCGCGTCAAGCTCTTCCGCAGAAACGTCGTCGGCCGCTTCCACCGCCGGAGCCTCGAACGCAGTCGCCGGATTCAGGCTGGCTAGGCTGAAGCCACCCCCGAGTCCGCTCGTCAATCCCAGCAAGATCGCCAGGACAAACGCCAAGTGTTGTTTGCATTTCCTCTTCATGCTTGTTGACTCTCCTTTCCTAAAAACTACATTGTCCCACCCCAAAGCGCCGTCGCCGACCGCGAAACTCATCCCCGGAACCCTTGCCGTTCCCGGCCTCGCAGTGTTCCTCTACTGGAACACCCTCGCTCCGTCTTTCGCCGTCTCGCTCCGCGGACAACCCGCTGGCACGTTCGGCTTCCCGCCGCCCCGTCCGCAAATCATCCTCCGCTCTGGAATGCACGCTACCCCGGGCTTCGACTCCGCATCCGAACATCCTCCGGTCAAAAAGGATATAGCCACGTATCGGATAAAAGTACCTAGCCCCGCCGCAAACGCTATCTCCACTGCAAAGCCTTCGAACCACGCAATCCCAAAGAGCCGGTCAAACTCCCGGGATCCCCGGCTTCGCGCCAACGCAAACAGCGCCCACTGCCAAAGTAACGATAGTACTATACTACCTTTATTCGGAAATTGCAAACAAATTTTGGGGAAGAAGCAAAAATTTGTCCCTATTTTCCCCCTTTTTCTATGAACTGTGCATCCCTTACGGATAAATCCAATGTCCTGATCTGAAAACATAGAATATACCAGTAGTTTTTGTCCGATCGTCAAGCTCTACCTCCAGTGGGTATGATTTCTGTTTTGTAGTAATCGGCAGCACTGTGTTGATAAATCCTCGAAAAGTTGACAAACCCTCAAAAAGTAGATAAATTATAATCAATTATCAAAAGCAGGATTGTTTTATCAAAAAACCATAGAATCATCAAAAATCGCATAAAGGGTCAGGGATGAAAAATAATGAAAGCACAGCAAAATCCTTTTACCCACTCCTACGGAAATGCCGGAAAGGCCTATATAGACATGGAGTGGTCAAAAAAAGTAATCGACAATTTCCTCTTTGAAGAGCCATCGGAATTTGTATATAAGATTGTAGGCGTGAGGGGGAGCGGAAAGACGGTAGTACTGTCGGATATTATTCGCTATTTTCGTACCCCTACTCTCGTGGAAGACGGGTGGCTCGTATATGATCTGTCCTCTGCGCGGGATCCGCTTCACACATTGGTTGCGTTTCTTGCAAAAGAAGATTTTTCCCATATAAATAGAGTGACTTCAAACGTACATATCGGTGCATCGATGGGAATTTTGAATGCCGAAATGCAACGAATCACTCAAAAAGAAGATTTGTATTATGATGATGAGGCGAAGCTGGATATTCTGCTGAATCTGGCTTTCGAAAAAAAGAAAAAAATTCTGGTGTGCGTGGATGATATTTCAAAATCAGAAGCGATGGTGGCGTTTTGTTCTGTCTACGCAAAATACATTCGTATTTCAAGTCCATTTTACTTCGTATGCACAGGTCTGTTTTCAAATTTGAATTCGCTTGGAAACGTGAGAAATCTGACTTTTTTCAAGCGTTCGGCCTATGTTGAGGTGGGAGCATTGTCCGAGGTATCTATTACTATGAAATACAAAAAATTTCTCGCTATCGATATGCCGGAGGCGAGAAAACTTGCTTCGCTGACAAAAGGCTACGCCTATGCGTATCAGGTGCTTGGCAGCTTGTATTTTGAAAAGAAAGACGAAGAGTCGTTGGAAGCTTTGATGGAAGATTTCGATGAGGAACTTTTTCGTCAATCCTACGAAAAAATTTGGGAGGAACTGACAGAGGGAGAACACACTTTGGCCAGAATCCTAGTCGATACGAAAAAAAGAGCGGATATTCTCCAGAAAATGGAAAAGCCAAAGAATTATTCTGCGTATAGAAGTTCCTTGATGAAAAATGGCATTATTCGGGAACGCCGCCGCGGTGAAGTGGAGTTTACTTTGCCGCATTTCGAGGAATACGTCCGGTATTTTACATGATTATCATATATTCATAGCACGGCATCTCTTGCGACATTATGTTGTACAAAATGCGTCTGCCGTGTTATAATAGGGAATCATTTTGTAACGGAATACCGTTACCGAATGTTGATTTCCAGTCAAACGTATTGATTTGGATCCGCGCGTACATCAATGTGCCAATGAATTATGCGTGAATCCATACACAAAGGGGGAGGTTTGCGAATGAAAGTAATCTATGAGAACGAAATCAAGGGCTTGGGGGCTTGCGTAGATGAATTTGCCGGGGGAAATATGTTCATTATCTTCGGCGAAGGCGCGCCGGACGAGCTGAAGGATTACTGCTATCTGGTCAGCGTCAATCCGATCAATGGCACGATTGCGGCGGGGCAAATCCTGAAGATCGATGACAAGGAATACAAGATCACTGCGGTCGGAAAGGAAGCGCCGGTGACGCTGGCGGGTTTGGGACATATGACGATCAATATGTCGGGAAAGACGACGGCGGAGCTTCCGGGCACCCTCTACACAGAGGAAGCGGACATCCCGCCTATGGATGTGGGGACAAAAATCTCGATTATAGAACCGTAGGGATTCCATGCGAAACACATATGTCAAAATGTTCATACTGAATATCCTGATCGTGCTGGCCGTTGTGGTCTGCTATTCCGAGGGATTTTTGAACCTGCGGCCTTGGGACGTGTCCATTCTGCGGGCAGGGATGTCGATCTTTGTCGGGATTGCGGCAGCGGCTGCCTTTGTCTACGGAAATCACACCCTCCTCGCCCAAAAGCAGGAGAGGGTGCTGTACGTGGAGGGCGAGATCTCGGACATTACCAAGGCGAAGGATGTGCTGTCTTCGTTCCACGGCGGGCGGTTTTTTGGGGCGATTGCCGACACCGCCGCCAATCAGCTGGGCCGACTCGAGCGGACGATGGATCGGGCGGACAAAGCCATCGGGCTCAAATTCGACGCCGGGTCTATGGCTTATGACCGTTATGCTTCGACGATCCAAGCTGCCCGGGAAGCGGCGCTGATGAACTGCGTGGGGATGGCCAACCGGATGCAGTTGTTTGACGAATCCGAATACGCGAAGCTCGAGCAT
>JAFUXY010000124.1 GCA_017477005.1 Lachnospiraceae bacterium
ATGCCCCGCCTCTTCCACCCATTTGAACAAAAAATAACCGCATAGAAACAAAAAAAACCAGGGAAAAAACGAAAAATAATCCGTAGAAAAAAAATACGGCTCCTTGAATCCCCAAAAGGTAGAAAAAGCATTTGCATACAAAACAGAAGGCAAAGAGACTTCGACTCCCGGCCACAGCAAAACGCCTTGATTTATTTTATAAAATGCCCCAAACAGCAAGGCGGACACGCCGAGTCCGAGCGCCGCCGGAACCCTCTCCCATACCCTCCTTGTCCATCCAAAAATCAGCATAGCGCTTCCCAAAAACGTCAGCACTCCGAACAGAATCCGTTCCTCATAGGCAAACAAAAACGTCACCACAGAGACCAAGAGCCCTGCCCCGAAAACCACCGCGCCCCGGCGGAGCGGATGCCTCCCAATCCCTATGCAAAACCCGGACAGCAGGATGAATGTCCAACAGATGCTTTGCTGCCAGACAAATCCGAATGAATCCGCAAAAAAAGGAAGATTCACACCCTTTATATAAAACAGATCCCAGCATGCATGATAGCTTATCATACTGAGCAATGTAAACCCGCGCAGACCATCCAAAAACCGATACCGCACCTTCCTGTCTTCCAAAAACTATCCTCGCTCCTATTTTGCTGTGCCGTTTCTCATACAGCAAAAACGACCCGACTTTCATCGGGTCGCCTTTCCTTTTCCAAATATCCTTTTATTCCCCAATCAGGTAATTGTAAAGCTCTTCGTAGCTTCCCTTGGAATTGGCCCACGAATAATCCTTGTTCATCCCGCGTTCCACCATCTTGTTCCAATTTGAACGGGTGTCGAAGAAGATGCTCTTGGAATAATTCACCGTGTTCAAAAGCTCGTCTCCGTTGTAATTCGAGAATGAGAAGCCGTCTCCGGTATTTTCATACTCATTGTACGGCTCCACCGTATCCCGCAAACCACCGGTCTCGCGAACAATCGGCACCGTCCCATAACGGAACGAAATCAACTGCGTCAGGCCGCAAGGCTCAAACCGCGAAGGCATCAGGAAGGCGTCTGCCGCCGCATACAGCTTGCGCGCCAGATTCTCATCGTAGCAGATGTTCGCCGATACACGATCCGGATACTTCCACGCATAGTGGCGGAACATATTCTCATACTGAGACTCGCCTGTACCGATCACGACAAGCTGCGTGAAATCGTCCACGATACCTTCGATGCAGTAGTTGATCAGATCGAGCCCCTTTTGGTCGGTCAGGCGCGAAATCAACCCGATCATATACTTCTTGTCGTCCACCGCCAGATCCAGATCCTCCTGCAGCCTGGTCTTGTTGACCTTCTTGTAATTGCGGAAATTGGTCTTGTCGTAGTTCTTGTAAATCGACATATCTGTATTCGGATCATAAGCGATGTAGTCGATACCGTTGACGATGCCCTTCATATCGAAATGGCGGGACGAAAGCAGGCCGTCCAAGCCCTCGCCAAAATACGGCGTTTGAATCTCGTTTGCGTAGGTGTCCGACACCGTGGTAATATAATCGGCGTAAACCAGGCCACCCTTTAGCATATTGCCTGCCTTGTTGAACTCCAGCTTGTCCGGTGTGAATAGATCCATCGGCAGCCCGGAAAGCCCCTGAATCGTCTTGACATCCCATATCCCCTGGAATTTGAGGTTGTGAATGGTCATCATCGACTTGATACCCCAAAAGAACGGATTCGACTGAAACTCCGTCTTGAGATAGACAGGAATCAAACCTGTCTGCCAGTCATGGCAATGAATCAGATCCGGCTTGAAATCAATCACAGGAAGCATCGAAAGCACCGCCTTGTCGAAGAAGGTAAACTTCTCGATATCATAGCGGGTATCACCGTAGGGATAGAAGCACTCAAAATACTCGAGATTGTCGATGAAATAATACTTGATCCCCATATATTCATATTCCATCACACCGACGTATTTTTCGCCGATATACGGCCCTACGCCCATATTGAAATTGCATACATAGTGGAAATTGTCCCGATACTGCGGCGGAATACAAGTATAATCCGGAATCACTACACGGATATCCCAATATTCTTTGTCGAATTCTTTGGGAAGCGCGCCCACCACATCGGCAAGCCCACCCGTCTTGACAAACGGCACGCATTCACTGGCAACATAAAGCAACTTTTTCATCTCGATAACCCCCTATTTTCATGTAAGCTCAAGCCCTGCCTTGAACCACGTTTTTCTTTGGCGTCACTCATCCCAGTTGTGGAAGACCTCCTGCACATCGTCGTCTTCGTCCAACAGAGAAAGTATCCGCCCTATGTTGTTCAAATCCTCTTCCTTCGAAAGTGTCACATAGGTTTGCGGAAGCATCGTCACCTGTGCGTCCGCCAGCTCAATCCCCTCCTTCTCCAAAGCCTCTCGCACTGTGGTAAAATCAGGCGGCGCTGTCAAAATTTCAAACGAATCCTCTTCCTCGTTGAAATCCTCCGCGCCCGCATCCAAGGCCAGCATCATCAGGTCGTCCGCATCCATACTGCAGGCCTCCCTGTCAATCAAAATCTGCCCCCGCTCATCGAACATATAGGACACACAGCCCTGCGTACCGATGCTCCCCCCGCCTTTCGTAAACGCATTTCGGACATTTGCCGCCGTTCGATTTTTGTTGTCTGTCAACGCCTGTACAATGATCGCCGTACCGCTTGGTCCGTACCCTTCATAGGTCACGCTCTCATAATTGACAGAATCTGCGTCTCCGGCCGCCTTTTTGATCCCACGATCGATCGTATCGTTGGGCATGTTGTTGGCCTTGGCTTTCGCGATCACATCGCGGAGCTTGCTGTTGTTGGACGGATCCGGCCCGCCCTCCTTGACGGCGACTGCAATTTCCCTGCCAATGATCGTAAAAATCTTTCCCTTGGCAGCGTCATTTTTTTCTTTTTTGTGTTTGATATTTGCAAACTTTGAATGTCCTGACATACCCTTCTCCCACTTTTTCACTATAAAATCTTCAACAGTAATGATACCATTTTTCGATTCCCACCGCAAGATGAATCTTTGGATTCGGCGTATAATCCTTCGAATAACTATTCTATTTTGCGAACGATCACATCCTGCACCATCTTGTCCTCCACGTCGAGCACTCGAAACTCGTAGCCATAGGCATCGATCGAGAAGGAGGTGTGTTCCTCCGGAATCTTGTCGATCCTCGAAATAATGAACCCATTCAGCGTAGACACATCCTCTTCCTCAAAGGTAATCGGCAGCCGCGCCGACACCTCCTCCAAAGTCGTGTGTCCGTTCATCCGAAAAACATTGTCTCGGAGCAGTTCAATGGAATCCTTTTCATTGTCGTGTTCGTCCTGAATATTGCCGACAATTTCCTCCAAAATATCCTCCATTGAAACGATCCCGCTGGTCTGTCCGTATTCATCCAACACGATGGCCAAATGAGATTTTTTGTGCTGCATCTGCGTGAAAAGCGTATCAATCCCATGCGTCTGCGGCACGAGCTGCGCCGGGCGAATCAAATCCTCCAGATCCCGAATCCGCTTGTCGTACTCTCTCGACCTCGAGCTATAATGAAACATATCCCGCAAATGGATAATCCCGATAATATGATCGAGATCCTTCAAATACACCGGAAAACGGGAATACGGATTTTCTTCAAAAAAAGAAATCGCCTCCCGCAGTGTGCTATCCCCATCGATCGCCACAATGTCCTTTCGATGCACCATGATATCCTTCGCGTCCTTGTCGGCAAACGAAAAAATATTTTGAATCATAGTCGCTTCCGCCGTCCGCAGAACCCCTTTTTCATGTCCCGCATTGACCATCGAAAGGATCTCTTCCTCTGTTACTTCCTCGTTCCTGCCCAGAAAAACGGATAAAATTTTGCTGGGCAGGCTCTCTATGTGTGTCTTGTCTGACATAACCTGTTTATTTCCCCCTATTTTGGATCAAAGTATTCCTTTGCATCCACCAGCTTCCCCTTTGAAAAATACAGTCGGGGAATCCGGTTTCCGAGTCCGCATGCGAATTCATAATTAAACCGCCCCGACTTGGCTCCGAGTTCTTCAAGGGTAATGCTTTCCTCGCCATCCGCTCCCACCAGCGTCACCTCGTCCAAAAGCGAAGCCTCTGGGATATCGGTAATATCCACCATGAACTGATCCATACAAACCCGCCCGACAATCGGCGCGCGCTGTTGCCGGATCAGCACGTCCCCCTTGTTCGAAAGCCCCCGACAGTAGCCGTCTCCATACCCCACCGGAACCGTCGCAATACGCCGGACACCCTTTGTCCGATAGGTGCCTCCATAGCTAATCGGCGTACCCTCTTCTACGGTCTTGATATGGACGATATGGCTGTGGAGCGACAACACGGGGTGCAGAGGAAACTTCCTGTCCACTTCCTCCGACGGCCACAGACCATACAAAATGATCCCCGCCCGCACCTTATCAAAATAGGCCTTCTCATATTCCATGATCGCAGCACTGTTCGCCGCATGCACCATCGGAAACGAGATACCCTTTTCCTGCAACGCCAAAACTGTCTGATCAAACCGCGAAAACTGCTCGTCCGTGGCTGTTTTGTCCGCCTCATCCGCCCGCGCGAAATGCGTGAAAATGCCCTCCGGAACAAGCCTTGGAAAATCCTGAAAAAGCGAAGCGATCTCCCCCGCGCTCGCCTCCCCGTACGGAAACCCGATTCGCCCCATACCAGTGTCAATTTTGATATGGCAGTGTACGTCTTTATTCAAACGCACAGCCGCCTCGTGGTAGGCCTCGGCCATCTCTCTAGTGAATATGGTAGGGCGGATATTGTACCTGACCACATCCAGATAGGTCTCCGAAAAGGTGTATCCCAGGATCAGAATCGGCGCCCGGATCCCGGCTTCGTACAGTTCCATCGCCTCTTCAAACGTCGCCACCGCAAAGCCGCCGATCCGCTTGTCGGTATCCAGAAACCTGGCGATCGGAACTGCCCCATGCCCGTAGGCGTCTGCTTTTATGACCGCAAAAATCCGCCCTTCTTTTTCTTCGCTGTTTCGGGAAAGCGCCTGCTGTAGAGCAGAAATATTTGAAAAGATCGCGTCCAAATCAATATGGGCGCATACGCTCATCAAGTCCATGATTATCTGTCCCTCTTTCCAGCCAATGCAAACACCTTCGGAAAGTGGCGAATGATATCCGAAGCCATCATACAGTACTCCGTTTTTTCTTCAGCAGCAAAATCCCCGGCCCGGCCATGCATATAGGCTCCCAAAATAGCCGCATCCGGGTTCTTCATTCCCTGCGCCAAAAGTCCGACGATCAGCCCCGCTAAGACGTCGCCGCTTCCGGCCGTCGCCATCCCGCTGTTTCCACTGTGATTCTCAAAAGTACGCCGCCCGGGAGAAGAAATCACCGAAACCGCGTCCTTCAATACCACAGTCACCCCATGGTGCGTTGAAAAGGCTTCTGCGGTTTCAATCATATGCGAATGAATTTCGGAAACAGGAAGCCCTACCAGCCGTCCCATCTCGCCAACGTGCGGTGTCACGATCACGCTTTTTTCCGCCAGCCGGTTGGTATTCGCTTCTTCGGAGAGGATGTTCAGCGCATCCGCATCCACGACAATCGGCTTGCTCGTCGGCATATCAAGCACAAAATCCACCAAATATTTCGAGGTATCGTTCATCGATAGGCCCGGTCCGATCAACATACAGGTCGCCCAATCCATCGCATTCTGCACGACCTCTTCATCCACCTGTCCATCATAGGTCGCCAGGATCGCCTCAGGCACAGCCGTTTGAAGAATCACGCGGTTGCATTCATCGGTCAGCACCATGACCATACCGCAGCCGGAGGAAAGCGCTGCCCTTGCGGACAGAATCGCCGCTCCCGCCATGTTGCGGCTGCCCGCCACGATCAGCGCCTTTCCAAAGGTTCCTTTGTTGCCGTTTCTCAAACGATTCGGCAGCAAACGCGCAAAGCTGCGGTCATTCAGCCTCGATGGCCGTAGCCGCTTTCGTTCTTCCTCCTCCCGGATGGCGCGCACCTCCTGCATCGCAGGCGCAGTCCATTTGACTCGGATATTTGTTTTTGAACTCAATCTCGTCCTCCCTCAATGGAAAATGTTTCATCCTTTCAATCCTTTGACACCCTCGCGGCCTCAAGCTGCTCCTCTTCGTAATGCTCCCGCAGGATCAGCTTTCCTTCGTCGTCATAATGTGCGTCAAACATCCGCATGACATCCTTTCCAAAAATGTCATGCATGTAGGAGTACATTTCTTTGTTGTTGATCTCCCGGTTTTGTTTTTTGATAATATTTTTCTTCAGATCCACGCGCACCTGTCCGATCCATGCGGAGATCTGATTGATTTCATCGGTATTGCTCCGCAGCTTTTCATAGGCAAACTTCATCGTCAGCAGCATCAGCTCATTGTTTGCGTCCTTGATCTCCTGCGCAATATCCAACAGCTCATCCTGCAAATCTGCCAGACGATTGTTGGTCAGTTCAAGCTGCTTTCTTGCGTCGTCGAGCTGCTGCTTCTCAGGCTCTCCGGATTTCTCGGAATCGGCGCCCTCCATGTTCGCCACGATCTGCTTCATCAGCTCATTTTTGCTTTTCTTGAGGCTGCGATCTTCCTCGCCGAGCTTTCCCTGCTTTGCCAACAGCTCATTGAGTTTTGTTTCAACCTCCTTCACTTCATCGGTCTTGCCTGCCAACGCAAACAATCGATGCCATTTCTGGTCCAATACCAATACTGGCACACGGGAAGCCCGAATGGCCGATTCAAATGTTTCCTCATCCATCTTTTTACGCGCACCCCCTTCGCTTTCGAACCCCGCCATTTCCCCTGAAACGGTTCCGCCAAGAAACCACCTCTATGAAACCAATGCGTCCCACTGCTCATACAGCCCCGCCAACAGATCGGCGATTTCCTTCTGCCGTTTGACGAGCGCTGAAAGCTTCTCTGAGTCCTTTGCGATCTCCTCTTTCAGAAAATCCGCATCGATTTCCTCGTTTTCCAACTCCAACGCCTCTATTTCCTCTTCGATACGCCGTCTGTCGTTTTCCAGTTTTCGAAGCCTTGCGTTCTCTTCTTTTTTCTGCTTCCAATCCTCCTTGGACGACGTACTGCGAGCCGCGGCGGACTCTTTGGACGCGTCTGTCCCGGAAGATAATATCTCCCGTTTTTCTAAATAGTAATCATAATTCCCCAGAAACTCCCGCAGTCCCTTCCCTGCCCTCAGCTCCAGGATTCGCATCGCTGTCTGATTGATAAAATAACGGTCATGCGAAACATAGAGCACCGTGCCGCCAAAGGACAACAACGCCTGTCCCAAAATTTCCTTTGATTCCATATCCAGATGGTTGGTTGGCTCGTCGAGGATCAAAAAGTTGGCCCCCGAAAGCATCAATTTGCAGAGCGAGATCCGGCCTCGCTCTCCTCCGGATAATTCATAGATATATTTGAACGCATCGTCCGATTTGAACAAAAACGCCGCCAGGACATTCCGAATCTTTGTATCGGTCAGGTTGGGATAGGCGTTTTGCAGCTCTTCAAAAAGCGTCCGATTTTCATCGAGATTCTGCTGCTCTTGATCAAAGTATGCGATCGTCACGCCCGCCCCGATACGGACTACGCCTCCATCGGGAGGGATCACCTCGTTGATGATTTTCAAAATCGTCGTTTTGCCGCAGCCATTGTCGCCGATCAGCGCCACTCGCTCTCCACGCCCAATATAAAAATCCAGCCCCGCAAACAACGCCTTTTCATCAAAGGATTTTGAGAGATTTTCGACAGTAAGTACGTCCTTTCCGCTGGTCGAATCCGGCATCAACGACAGCCGGATCCGCTCAGCTTCTTTCTCAGGGGCATCCATCCGCTCCATGGAATCGAGTTTTTTCTGTCGGCTTTCCGCGCGGCGAATGGACTTCTCCCGATTGAAACGCTTGAGACCCTGAATGACCTCTTCTTGGTGGCGGATTTCCTTCTGCTGCTTGTCGTAGGCCCTGCGATAAGACTTTTGAAGCTCTGCTTTCTGCGACACGAATGAAGAATAGTTCCCATGATACAGCCGATTGTCCGAAGAACCGATATCTAATACATCGGTCGCGACCTTGTCCAAAAAATACCGGTCATGCGCGACCAACAGAACACCCTTTTTGTAATTTGCCAAAAACCCTTCGAGCCATTCGATCGAAGCCATATCCAAATGGTTGACAGGCTCATCCAACAACAGCAAATCCGGATTTTTCAGCAAAAGCCTGGCCAGATTCACCCGCGTCTTTTGCCCGCCGGACAATTCGCCCATAGGTTTTTTCAGATCAGAATCCGAAAAACCGAGCCCCTTCAACACGCCGACGGCCTCGCTGCGGTAGGAATGGCCGCCCTCCGAGTCAAAGATATGCGACAGCGCATGGTATTCCTCAAGTATCTGATCCAGACCGTCCTTGGCGTCATCCATCTGCCGCTCCAGCTCCGCCAACCTCGCTTCCATCTCGAGAATATCGCTGCGTACAGACAACACATACGAATAGATATCGTCAAAATCCATCTCCAGATCTTGATACTGCTCGAGATATCCAATGCTTGAATCAGGGGCAACATGTACACTCCCGGCCGATTCCTCCAAGACCCCTGCAATAATATTCAAGAGCGTGGATTTCCCGCAGCCGTTTGGACCGACGATAGCCAACCGCTGGTTGTCGGACAACAAAAAGGAGACCCCTTCGAACAGAACCCGCTCACCGAACTCTTTTTTCAGATTTGAAACGGAAAGAACCGTGCTCAAGACAAGGCCTCTTCCAAACGCTTCCGGATCGCTCCGATGAACGCTTCACTCGATAATTTGGTAGGATTGGGAAGAGAGGTAATCAACGCCAGATCACCGGTCATCTCGCCCGCTTCAATCGTAGAAATACAAGCCCCTTCGAGCTTGTCGGCAAAGGAGACCAGCGCCGGAATCCCATCCAGCTCGCCCCTTTTTCTAAGCGC
>JAFUXY010000125.1 GCA_017477005.1 Lachnospiraceae bacterium
CAGGGCGATCTTGAAGGCCAGACGCCGCGCCCTGGCGCTGTGTTTGGCAGCGGCCTGCTGTGTGGGTATCGTAGTGGTGCTGGCGCTGCAGGGCGCCTTTGATCCAATGGCGGAGGAGACCACGCTGACCGTTCGTTCAGGCGGGGATCTGATGTTTGAAGAGGTGGCCGCTGTGGAATCCGACACTTCGAAACAGGAGGTGGTTTCCTATGCCCAGGAGCAGGTGCGCGCCTACAACGAAAAGATCGGAGAGCGGTCGGTGCGGTTCAAAAAATGCAGTGTATCGGATGGACAGGTCTACCTCAAGACCACGTACAAGGACGCGGCGACCTATGCGGACTTTACGGGGCTGAACTGTTTTTGCGGTACGGTAGAGGACGCCGGAGAAGCGGGGTATCTGTTCAACGAGACCTTTGTGGGCGTGGCCGATGGAAAAAAGGGAAAGAAGGTTTCCAAATCCGACGTGAAGAAGGATGGAGACAGGCAGGTGCTCGTTCTAAGCCAGCCGATTTCAGTGGCGGTGCCGTCGGACGTGGTCTATTTGACGCGGAGTGAGACAAAGCTTACGTCCCCTCGAAGCGTGCGAATAGAGAATCCAACGGAAACCTACATTATATATTGAAACCAATAGAAGGAGAAAGTCATGGAAAAAAGCATGGAAAAAATTGTGGCGCTTTGCAAGGGCAGAGGGTTCATCTATCCCGGATCGGAGATTTACGGAGGACTCGCCAATACCTGGGATTATGGGAATCTGGGCGTGGAACTCAAGAACAATATCAAGCAGGCGTGGTGGGGCAAGTTTATCCGGGAAAATCCCTACAATGTGGGTGTGGACTGTGCCATTTTAATGAATCCGCAGACTTGGGTAGCCTCCGGGCATGTGGGCAGCTTTTCCGACCCGCTTTTGGAGTGCAAGGCCTGCCACAAGAGGGTGCGGGCGGATCAGGTGATAGAGGAATTTGCCGAAGACAACGGGATTGCGTTGGACAAGCCGGTCGATGCCTTTGAAAAAGAAGAGATGGAGCGCTTCATCGAGGAACACCAGGTTCCCTGTCCTTTCTGCGGCAAGCATGATTTCAGCGAGATCAAAGAATTCAATCTGATGTTCAAGACCTTCCAAGGGGTCACGGAAGACGCCAAAAATACGGTCTATCTGCGGCCGGAGACGGCGCAGGGCATCTTTGTGAATTTCAAGAATGTGCAGCGGACGAGTCGCAAGAAATTGCCGTTTGGAATCGGACAGATTGGCAAATCCTTCCGAAACGAGATCACGCCGGGCAATTTCACCTTCCGTACCAGAGAGTTTGAGCAGATGGAGCTTGAGTTTTTCTGTGAACCGGGCACGGATCTGGAATGGTTTGATTACTGGCGCAGCTTCTGCCGCGACTGGCTGTTGTCGCTCGGCCTCAAAGAAGACGAGATTCGGCTTCGAGACCATGCCAAGGAAGAGCTGTCCTTCTATTCGTTAGCGACGACGGACATCGAATTTTTGTTCCCGTTTGGCTGGGGAGAGCTTTGGGGGATCGCGGATCGGACGAATTATGATTTGGGACGGCATCAGGAGGTCTCCGGAGAGGATATGAGCTACTTCGACGATGGGAAAAAGGAGAGGTTCATTCCGTACGTGATCGAGCCGTCTTTGGGAGCCGATCGCGTGGTCCTGGCGTTCCTGTGCGCCGCCTACGACGAAGAAAACATCGGTACCGAAGAGAAGCCGGATATGCGGAACGTCATGCGGTTCCATCCGGCGATCGCTCCGGTGAAGATCGGCGTCCTGCCGCTTTCAAAGAAACTCGCGGATCCGACGCAGGAGATCTATACGATGCTTTCGAGGTATTACAACTGCGAGTACGACGACCGCGGCAATATCGGAAAACGCTACCGCAGGCAGGATGAGATCGGAACGCCGTATTGTATTACCTATGATTTTGACTCCGAAGAGGACAAGTGCGTCACGATTCGGGAGAGAGATTCGATGAAGCAGGAGAGGGTGGCGATTGCCGATCTAAAGAGCTATTTTGAAGAGAAGTTTTGGTTTTAAGGAAAGATTGTAATTAAAAAACCCCCGTCCGAATGGATGGGGTTTCTGTCATTTTTTAGCCAAAGTAGCGTGCCAAAAGTCCCGCAAAGCCCTTGCCATGGCGAGCCTCGTCGCGCCCGATTTCATGGACAATGTCGTGGATCGCGTCGAGATCGAGAGCCTTCGCCTTCTTCGCCAAATCCACGCGTCCCTGTGTCGCGCCATATTCAGCC
>JAFUXY010000126.1 GCA_017477005.1 Lachnospiraceae bacterium
CCCATTTCGTGTACCAACAAGAATCCAAGCCCTATATTTACACATAATAATATAGCATACCACATTTTTTTCTATTCCACAAGAAAAAGTGAACGACCGCGCTCAGGTCGTTCCTCATTCCAGTCGGCCGCCGCGCCATTCCTCCCACATGCGAAACACCCTTGCTACCGGCAATCCCACTACATTATTGTAATCTCCCTCGATCTTCTCGACCAGGATCGCTCCACTCCCCTGGATGCCATAGGCCCCGGCCTTGTCCAGCGGTTCTCCGCTTGCGACATACCACCGCAGGATATCCCTTGGGAGGTCGTACATGTAGACACTCGTTCGCTCGACAAACTGGGAAAAAGTGCCCTTGCCTTGCTCCGCTTCTTCCATCATTGTCACCCCGGTGAACACTTCATGTCTGCGACCGGCCAGCATGCAAAGCATGTCAAAAGCCTCCTGTTCGTCCGCAGGCTTTCCCAAAATTTCTCCATCGTAATACACGACCGTATCCGCTCCAAGCACCAGCTGTCCCGGATGCAGCGAAACCACCTTCCTCGCCTTTCGCTCGGACAGCTCCTTCACCAGCTCCGCCGGATCCAGGCACATCGAATCCTCCGAAACCTCCTGCGCGTCCACTACAAACGGGATCCCGACCTGCCGCAAAAGCTCCTGGCGCCGGGGCGACCCACTCGCCAAAACCATCTCCTTTTTCATTACCAAAACCATCCCCATTTCTTTTTCGGCACAGCGCCTTCTCTCTCCCGGCGGATATACTTCAGCGCCGCATGCCACTCCCCCCTCGCATCCACATCAAACACGATGTACGAAGGCTCATGCCCATCCTGCCGCGGAAGAGAAATGCTGCCCGGATTGTAGATGCGAACCCCATCGATCTCCGTCACCTCCGGCTCATGCGTATGCCCGAACAGAGCCGTATCGCAGCCATTTTCGAGGGCGGCTTCCGCCAGATGCGAAAGGTCAAACCGCACCCCATGGTGGTGTCCATGGACCAGCAGCACCCGGTGCTTCCCCAACTGTACGATGGCCTCCGTCGGCATATCCCCGCCATAATCGCAGTTCCCCCGCACCATTACCACTGGGCAAGGCGCCATCTCACGGATCCATCCACTGTAATCCTCCGAATCCCCCATATGCAGTATCAAATCCGGCGAAACCTGCTTTATGATCTTTTCCAAATTGTCATTTCTTCCATGCGAATCGCTGACGGCGAGCACCATGCCGCTGTCCAGCGCAAAATCGCAATCCACTTCCCACTGATTCATAGTATCCTTTCCGCAACGCTTTTTCTAGTTCACAACGTTTCCAACAGATCCCGCATCTGCCGCAACGCCTGACCCCTGTGGCTGATCTCATTTTTCTGCTCCGGTGAGATCGCCGCCGTCGATACCCCATACCTCTCCACATAAAAGATCGGATCGTAGCCAAACCCGTTTTCTCCCATCGGCTTGTCCCCGATATACCCCTCGATCACGCCCTTTGTCGCAAGCTCCCGGCCGTCCGGCAGCACTGCCGCAATCGCGCAGACAAACCGGGCGCCCCGCTTTTCCTTCGGCACCTCCGCCATTCGCTCCAAAATCGTCTGATTCTTGATCTCATCCGGCGTATCCTCTCCGAGATAACGCGCCGAATGCACCCCGGGCTCTCCGCCAAATGCATCGATCTCCAGCCCGGAATCGTCCGCGACCACGATCGAATCGGTATGCGCCGCCACCGCCCTCGCCTTGATGAGCGCATTCTCTTCGAAGGTTTGGCCGTCCTCTACAATATCCACCTCGATCCCGGCCTCTTTCATCGAAAATACCTCGTATTTTTCCGGATCGAGCATCTCGCGAAACTCCCTCGTTTTGTTTGCATTTCCCGTGGCAAACACCAGCTTTTTCTTCATAAATGATCATCCTCCTTTTTTCGCCTGCAAACGATAATCCGTCCTCTATCCCCCCATCAATCCTCTATCCCCAATTTCTGAAGTATTCCCAGATAAATACCCATAGCGATCTTCCGTTGGTATTCCTTGGTGCGAAGCAGCGCCTGCTCCTCTGGATTAGTCAAAAACCCGCATTCACACAACACCGAAGGCCCATCCGTCATCCGAAGCACATACAGCTCGTCCCCCGGCACCAGCCCCTTGCTCGCACTGCCCATCTCAAAAAGCATATGATCGAGAATATACCCCGCCAGCTCCTTCGACTCCCCGGTCTTGTCCGTCACCATATACATGACGCTCGCCCCGGAAATGCCGGACAACCGGCCGCTGTCGGTGGAGTTGATATGCACGCTCACAAAGGCGTCCGTCTTCAGATCGTTCGGCAGCTCCACCCGATCCGGAAAATCCGGATTTGTGTCCTTCAGCCTCGTATAATACACGCCGATATTGTGTTTGTCCTTGTCAAACAACTTTTTCAACTGCCGGACGATGCCCAGATTGATGTCCTTTTCATACACATCTCCCTGGACAGCGCCGGGATCCTCGGCCCCATGCCCTGCGTCGATCGCCACCAGATAATCATAAATTTTTTTCGGACGTTTGAAATCCAGATACAGATAATTTCCGCTCTGCGTAATCTCCGGCTCAAAAATATGATTGGTTGAAATATCAATCATCCCAACGTGGTCATACACCTCATACCGCATATCCGAGATGCCCTCGGTCTTTCCAATCATCGGATAATCATAAAAATACGTGTCGCCTACCCCCGGAATGGACAGCAGAATCTCCTTGGACATATACTTCTCGGAGACGGAAATCTGATCCATATCCACCGAAGTCGGGATCTCCAAACGGATCTGGTGCTGCTGAAGCTCTATGTAATCCTGGCTCGTTTTTAATAGGCTTGAATCATCCTTCAACATAGAAAGCACCGACCCGCTGACAGAGCGGCCGGACTGTCCCGCTTGTTCCGAAAGCGCCAAAGCCGTCGCATGAAAATTGGGAAACCGCATCAGCACGATCAGACAAATTCCCATCAACAGCATCGAAAAGCTCGAGAGAAAGGCTACGACTTTTTCTTCCATTTTGGTTTCGCTCCTATATATTGATAATAATACGCACGGATCATCCCGTTATACACCTTGCGATTCTTGTCCGCCTTCCGCCCAAAGGCCTTCTGCGCCTTTTCATAAGCGGTAATCACGTACATAGACCAATCCTTCAATCCCCGGTACGCTCGACCCAGAGCACGGTAGGTTTCATACAACTCGTCCGCCTCCCCCATCCTCTCCCCATAGGGAGGGTTGGTAATAATAAAGCCATACGGCTTTGCATGGGAAAGCGAACCCACATCCCGCTCCTGAAAATGGATCATCCCGGACACCCCTGCTCGGGCCGCGTTTTCCCTCGCCACCGCCAATACCCTGCCGTCGATGTCGAAGCCCTGTAGATCTGTTTCCACCTCGTCCTTGATACGGCTTTGTGCCTCCTTGCGCGCGTCCCGCCAGACCGAACCCAGGTCCGGATATTTCCATTCCTCCGCCAAAAACGAGCGATTTGCCCCCGGCGCCATATCCCTCGCCATCATTGCCGCTTCGATCAAAAAGGTGCCGCTTCCGCAAAACGGGTCAATCAAGATTCGATCCCCCCGCCAAGGCGTCAGACCGATCAACGCGCAGGCCAGCGTCTCCGAAATTGGCGCTTCCCCGCTCATCGTCCGGTAGCCACGCTTGTGCAGCGAAGCGCCCGTTGTATCCAAAGCCACCATCACGCTATCCTTCAGCAGAGAAATCCGCACTGGATAGGCGGGGCCGTCCTCCGGAAAACGAGAGATCCCATACTGCGCCCCCAGCCTCTCCACCATCGCCTTTTTCGCAATGGATTGAATATCCGTCGTCGAAAACAACTTGCTCTTGATCGAAGTCGCTTTCGTGACCCAGAATTTTCCATCCCTTGGAATATACCGCTCCCAAGGAAGCGCGCGTACTCCCTCGAACAACTCATCAAAGGTCGCCGCCGGAAAGCTCCCGACATGAATCATCACCCGTTCTACCGTCCGAAGCCACAGATTGGACAAGGCAATAGCCTCCCTATCTCCGTGGAAGAAAATCCGGCCGTCCTCCACCTTTGAAATCTCATAACCCAAATCGTATATTTCCCGCTTTGCCACGGCCTCCAGCCCAAAATGGCAAGGCGCTATCAGCTCAAATGTATCCATGTTCCTCCCATTACCCTCCAAAATCCTCACGTTTCTAATAACGATTCAGTCATCCCAATTCTGCCATCCCTATTCCTTCAAAAATATCTTTTGCATAACCATAGAATGCTGTATTTTTGCTCATGATTTCCTTTTTGGGCGGCTGAATAATTACTTTTTTAACACATTTGAAGAAATTTTAAACTAATTATAAACTGTTTATTAATAATTTATTAAGAATGCCCCAAACCCCTTGCCGAACGCGAAAACACATTGTATAATGCTCTACGTAAGGTGAACAAAGCCTTACAGATTCCCTTATTAATTACTTATACTCCCCTCGAAAGGCTCCGCTTCGGCGGAGCCTTTCATTTTGTCCGCATCCAATCCCAACCTTCCCAGAAAATTTCCATCACCTCTAAATATACCTTTTGTCTCTCCATGATGTCAACTCCCTTCCTGCACCATCGTTCCCGCGCGCATGGGGCAGGTCGCCCGGCTCCCGTGCAAAATCACATTGTAAACCATTGCTCCTCCTTTTCACAATAAAAAACCACTCTCCATATTGGGGAAAGTGGTTTTGTCATCAATCTTCGTGAGTTTTATGCTTGCCGTCTATCCGGCATATTACAAAATACGTCTTTTCGTTATAATACCCAAACAGCCGAAACTTGCTTCGCGGCTTGCCATAGTGGATGATTTCTTTTCCGTCTCGGTTCATTTGCATCGACTTTCCAAGCCCACGCTTCCGCAAATACAGTTTATCAACTTCTGTTATTGTAAGCCCCTTGTAAACTGTTTCTGCGATAAACCTATGCAGCTCCTTTATATCTGCCTGATCGGCATCCTTAAATTCAAAACCGTTGTCCAGCTTATCTTCAATCGAAATCAAAAACTTTCTTTCTTGATTCCTTATTTTCGGCAAGCCTGCATGGCTTACACGCTTCGTTAATCGACCTGCCATTTAATCTCCCTGCTCCTGCTCATAAATAGATTTATAATACTCCCTCATCAGAGCGTTATCGATAACCGCCACACAGTTCTCAAACTCTTTTTTTCCGTCTTTTCTCCTTGTAATTATCCATGGATCTTCCACATGCGTCTGCGCTTCAAGCGCATTGGCCGACATATCGCCATATGTAATCCACACGGACTCCAAGATATCCATCTCCTTGATGTTAAAAGGATAGAGCTCCCCTTCGTTTTTGGGGATATCGTTCCACCCGTAATCTTTGTATTTCTGGTATAATTCCGGGCATACCGGACCATGAACCCACGCTTGAAACTCGGCGTCGGGAATGAGATCATCCCCGTAAAGAGCAAGACCCCACGCCTTGTAATAATAGCACAGCTTTTGGACTTTCTTTGGCGTCATTGCCTCCTTCGATAAAAACCAGTCTGCCACGTCAAATATAGTTGCCATGTGATCGCCTCCTATCTGTAACATTTCTGGCATTTATGCTGCTTCATCGTCCCACTCCTTCGGCAAGACCAGCACGCCATCTTCGTCCCTATAGCCTACGAAATCATCCTCCGAAAAAGAAGGATTGAAAGGCTCCACTGCCTGCTCATTGCTTTTGAAATAATCGCTTATTACATCTGCCGGTATGAGCGTGTGTTTCTGCCCTTCCTTGTAGCGCCTTCTCCAAGGAGTCCCCTGTCGATGCGTCATTTCCCGGAGTTCTCCCGCAGAGTACAGACCGTATTTCATCAATACTTGCCGAATGAAGTCCCTATCTCCCTCGTCCATTTCTGCAGCGTCAAAATCACCACTCGCTGAAATCGGTTTATTCCCATTGAGAACGTACTTTGCGTACACGGAATTTACAACCGGCCCATGATCCCACGCCTCTATATCGTCATCGAAGGCGACCGTTCCACGCACTAGCAAGCTCTGCCCTTGCAGGTAGACGCCCTCTGTGATAAAATCACGCCATTGTTTGCGGATTAATCCTGCCTCGCGCAATTCCGGCCATGACTGAAAATTTTTTTTACGCTCCCTGCCAGGCAAAGCTCAGC
>JAFUXY010000127.1 GCA_017477005.1 Lachnospiraceae bacterium
ACATCGCTCTGTATGAACGCAATATGAAACAGATTGAATCCGCAGTAGCGGCCAACGAAAAGCTGATCGTGGCATTGGATGAAATGAGTCTGGAATTGGCCAGCTCAAAGGAACTGCCAGAGGAGGCGGCCGGTGGCGGCGCCCTGTTGGATGAGATACAACGACTGACAGACCAGGTGCGGCTCTATACCTGATCTATCGGTTTGGGAGGATAATGATGAGCCACAAAAAAAATAATATTGGTACTCTGTTGCTGCTCGGAATCGTCGTGCTTGCAGCGATTTTCGGCGGCCTGTTTGTTTCACGCAATTTGAAAAAAAGCACAAAAACGGTGAGCCGGGAATCGGCGCTGAATTCGCTCGAGCGAATGGTGGAACGCATCGAACCGGCAACCGGCACGCCTCAAAAGGGCATGGTGGAATACCAGGAAGAGGATACGACCTACCAAGAGCTGCCGGACTTGAAGAAGGATTCTATTGTCGTTCCGGCCTCCGGAGACAATGTCGCGGAGATTTTTGCTTCTTCTGAAAAGACCGGCACCGGAAGGGACGGCTATCTGCGGGAGATGGCGGTTGCTTACAATGCTTCAAAAACCCAGGTGAACGGCTCCACGGCATCGATTGCGCTGCGTACGGTTGCCTCCGGCCAGCAGGTCGATTATGTAGCGTCGGGGAAATATGTCCCGGACGCGGTTTCTCCGTCAAGCGACCTGTTCATCAAAATGATGGAAGCCAAGGGCGTGGAAACGGATTACATTTCACAATCCCTGGTCGAGAATTATGCCGGGATCGTAATGCCCAAAAAGGTATTCAACAACATCAAAGAAACCTACGGCTCTGTCGATGTGAAGACGATCGCGCAGGCGACTTCGGATGAGATGATCGTCATGGGTTATACGAATCCGTTTACCAGCGCCGCGGGAATGAACTTTCTGGTATCGCTTTTGGATTCGTACGACAGCGGCAGTATCCTTTCGGACAAGGCCGCCAAGGGATTTTCTTCCTTCCAATCCAAGATACCCTTCGTCTCTATGACGACGGGACAGATGCGGAGCGCCGCGGAACGGGGCACCTTCGATGCCTTTGTGTCCGAGTACCAGACCTATCGCAGCGACGCCAACCTGTCTCAAAACTATGAGTTCGTACCTTATGGATATCCCCACAACAATCCTTTGGTGGCGGTATCCCAGGACGGCGACAAACGCGCTATTTTGCAGAGCTTTGCCGGATATTGCGAGCAGAACGGCGGCAAGCTGGCGATGCAGGACGGCTTCAACGCCGCGCCAGAAGGATATACGGAAATGGCTGCGGATTATTCTGGAGACGATCTGATCGCGGCCCAGAAATTATATAAGGAAAACAAGGATCAGGTGCCGATCGTCTGTGTCTTTGTGGCGGACGTATCGGGCAGTATGGATGGCGAGCCTTTGAATATGCTCAAAAATTCATTAGTAAATTCCATCCAATATATCAATTCCGACAACTATATCGGGCTTGTGAGCTATTCGGATGATGTGACGATCGAATTGCCGATCGCCCAGTTTGATATGAACCAGCAATCCCTCTTCAAAGGGACGGTGGACGCTCTGTGGGCGAACGGCGGCACAGCGACCTTTGACGCAGTCTGCGTGGCGCTCGATATGGTCGAAAAGCAGCTTCAAGATCTGCCGGACGCAAAGCCGATCGTCTTTGTTTTAAGCGATGGCGAGACGAACCGCGGCTATTCGTTGTCCGATATCCAGGGCGTGGTGTCGGGGCTCAAGGTGCCGGTGTATACGATTTGTTACAACGGGGATTTCGAGGCGATGGAGGAATTGTCCGGGATCAACGAGGGCGTGAATATCAATGCAGACACCGACGATGTGGTCTATCAGCTGCGGCAGTTGTTCAATGCTTCCATGTAAAAATGCAAAGCAGGTTTGCCCTGCGGCACGAAGCCATCCGTTGGCATCATTTTGTACCAAGGATATGTACATATAATATAGGAGGGAACTATGGCGGGATTTTCGTTGGAGCTTCCCACTGAGGAGGAAGTCAAAAAAGAAGTAGCGGCCCTGGTCGCGCCGACTACCAAGGAAGAGGTGCTTATCTCCGATACCGCTTCTTTGCGGGCGGATCAGATCATGGACGTGGATCTGGATTCGATCGAACAGAGAAAGGAATTCACCGATGTGATCCAGTCCTTTGGGCTGGAGGATATGCGGACTTGCCGGAGCAAAAACGCCATCCTGCAGAAGCGGATCGGCACTTTTGAAAAGCAGGGCAGCGAGAGCGGCGCCGTGGCTAAGGGTTTGGAGGATCTGACGATCCGTATGAAAGATATGGATCCCTCCGGCATCGATTTTGCAAAGCAAGGGCCGATCGGCAAGCTCTTCAATCCGGCCCGGCGTTATTTTGAAAAATACAAGACAGCCGACCAGGAAATCGGTGCGATTGTGGAATCTCTCGAAAAAGGAAAAAAGGCACTGACAAACGACAATGTGACCCTTGAAATCGAAGAGACCGAGATGCGTCAAATGACCAAAAAGATGCAGACCAACATCGAGCTCGGGATGAAGCTTGACGAAAGCCTGTCCATTGCGGTGGCAGAGGCAAAGGTCAAGGGAGAGGATCCAGAAAAAATCCAGTTTGTCGAGGAGGAAATTTTGTTTCCGCTGCGGCAGCGGATCGAGGATTTCCAGCAGATTCAGGTCGTAGACCAACAGGGGATCGTGGCGATGGAGCTGATTCGCCGCAACAATCGCGAGCTGATCCGCTCGGTCGAACGCGCGCAGAATGTGACAGTAACGGCGCTGCGTACGGCTGTGACGGTGGCCGGTGCGTTGTACAACCAGCGGATCGTCCTTGAAAAAGTGGGCGCCCTGAACGACACGACCAACAAGATGATCGCTGCTACCTCGCATATGCTCAAGGAGCAGGGCGTTGCGATCCAGGAACAGGCGACGGAAGCATCCGTTTCGCCGGAGACTCTGAAAGAGTCCTTCCGGGAAACCCTTTCGGCCTTGGATGATCTGAGCCGTTATCGGCAGGAGGCGCTGCCTCGTATGCGCCAGACCATCGACGCTTTCCAGGAATTGGCGATCGAAGGGGAATCGCAGATTTCCCGACTCGAGCGGCAGCCGTTTAGATTTTTTGTAACTATTCACATAAAGGATGTCAACCGATGAAACAAGAACTGTGGGGACAAACCCCGAAGGGGGAGGATATTCTGATCTACTCCCTCGAAGATCCGAAGGGCGGCATCCGCGCCAAGGTCTTGAATTATGGTGCGGTTTTGTATTCTCTCGAAATCCCCGAAAAAGACGGCGGCTATCGGGATGTGGTTTTGGGCTTTGACAGGCTCGAGGATTATTTTGAAAACGGCAGCTACTACGGCGCGCTCGTGGCTCGCTGCGCCAACCGAATCGGCGGAGCGAAGATTACCTTGGATGGGAAGACCTACGAACTCGACAAAAACGATGGAAACAACAACCTCCACAGCGGGTTTCATCCGCTCTGCAAGCGGGTGTGGCCGGTGAAGGCTTATTCAGACAATGCGATCACGTTCTCCTATGAAAGCCCGGATCTGGATATGGGCTTTCCGGGGCAGCTTCACATCGATGTGACGTACACGCTTTCGGAGGACGCGCTGATCATTGATTACCATGGACTTTCGGACGCAGATACCGTGTTCAACCTGACCAACCACAGCTATTTCAATCTGAAGGGAGCCGGAGAAGGCACGATTTTGGACCACAAACTCTTCCTCTACGCCGACCAATTCACCTGCACCGATGCGGAATCGGTGGCGACCGGAGAAATCCGCGAGGTCGCCGGTACTCCGATGGATTTTCGGGAAGGAAAGGTGGTTGGAGACGATATAGAAGCGGATTATGACCAGATCCAACTCGGGCGGGGCTTCGACCACAATTTCATTCTTTCCAAGGATGCTTCGCATAGGGCAGAGGAATTTGGGACAAAGGACGTTTCGCTTTCGCATGCCGCGAAGCTCGTAGCGCCGGAAGGGGATATCACGCTCAATGTGTACACGGATCGTCCGTGCGCGCAGGTGTATTCCGGGAATTTTATTACGGGCGAAGACGTGGGGAAGGGCGGCAAGGTCTATCCGCACCGAGGCGGACTTGCGATCGAAACGCAGGGGTATCCCAATGCGTTGAATGTGGACGCATTTCCGAATCCGATCATTCGGGCCGAGGAGGATATGTATTTACGAACAGTGTATCGGTTCACGTATTAAGGGGGTGATGAATCGGGACGCTCTGATCCGATTCACGTACTAAGGAGGTAATGAATCGGGACGCTCTGATCCGATTCACGTACTAAAGGAGCGATAACCCGGGACTCACCGGGTCGCAGGTATAGGCGGACGCCTTTGCCATCACAGGGGGAAAAAGCTATGACGCAGTTTGATCGTCGCAATATCAGCATGATGATGGATCTCTACGAAATGACCATGGCCAATGGGTATTTTTCGGACGAGGATCAGGGAGCGGAGGTCTCGTTTGACGTGTTCTACCGCAGCAATCCGGACAACGGCGGCTTCGCCATTTTTGCCGGACTCGAACAGATCATTGAGTACATCGAAAATCTTCATTTTGAAAAGGAAGATATCGATTATTTCCGAAGCCTTTCGCTGTTTCGGGAAGATTTTCTATCGTTCCTCGAAAATTACCGCTTCCGCGGCAGCATGCGCGCGCTCCGGGAGGGCACGGTCATGTATCCGAACGAGCCGATTCTGACGGTGCGGGCGCCTTTGATCGACGCGCAGCTCATCGAAACGGCAATCCTGGCACAGATCAATCACCAATCTCTGGTGGCGACCAAGGCGCAGCGGATCGTTCGCGCGGCCAGAGGACGGGCGGTGTCGGATTTTGGCGCGCGCCGCGCCCACAATATGGACGCCGCGGTCTACGGCGCAAGGGCGGCCTACATCGGCGGCGCGGTTGGCACAGCAACGGTAATGGCCGGGATGCAGTTTGACATTCCGACAAGCGGCACTATGGCGCACAGCTGGGTCATGTATTACGACGACGAATACACTGCGTTCAAAAAATACGCCGAAAAATATCCGAATGCGACGGTGCTTTTGGTGGATACCTACGATGTTCTGCGCTCGGGCGTTCCCAATGCGATCCGGGTCGCCAAAGAGGTTTTGGAACCGATGGGAAAGAAGCTTTTGGGCGTGCGTCTCGATTCCGGCGACCTGGCGTATCTCTCCAAGAAGGTACGCGCGATGCTTGACGAAGCGGGGCTTTCCGACACAAAGATTATCGCTTCCAACAGCCTCGATGAATACACGATCTCCTCGATTTTGAACCAGGGCGGCTGCATCGATTCGTTCGGCGTGGGCGAGCGGATGATTACCGCAAAAAGCGACCCTGTTTTCGGCGCCGTCTACAAAATTGTCGAGGTGCGGAAAAACGGCGAGGTGATTCCGAAGATCAAGGTGTCGGAGACCGTGGAAAAGATCACCAACCCGGGCAGCAAAAGATTGTTCCGGGTCTACGATACCAAGGGAAAGGCGATCGCAGATCTGATTACCCGCTCGGACGAAAATCCAGATATGTCGGCTCCGTTCCGTTATGTGGATCCCAAGAAGCCGTGGAAGAACCGCTTCTTCACCGACTGCACCTTGAAGGAGCTTCTGGTCGATGTGATCGTAGACGGGAAACGGGTGTATCCGCGCGAGGCCCTGTCGGATGTGCGGGATTATGTGAAAAAACAGCTTTCGGACGAAATCTGGCAGGAGGAACAGCGGTTTGAAAATCCGCATACGCATTACCTCGATATGAGTCCGGATTATTATGAGCTGAAAATGAGTTTGTTGGACGAAACAAGAGGAAATTGACATCTATGATTGATAAAATACGTTCCTTGCGCCTGCATATTTCGGCGGGCGCACTGTTGGTATTTTTGTTGGGGATAGTGTTTGTGATCTGGCCAAGGGCAGTTGTCACG
>JAFUXY010000128.1 GCA_017477005.1 Lachnospiraceae bacterium
GCATTTGATCTGGAGGAAGCGAAATCCTTCGAAGAGCTGAAATTCTTGACCAAGACAAAGATGATCAAGAAGCTCCGCCAAGAAGATTGAGACATCTCAAATTCGAAACTATTCAAACACACCAAACAATCAAGGGATTTGAAACGCCCCTACCGCACCAAACTGTCAAGGGTCAGGATTTCAAATCCTTTCGCCTTCCCTTTCAGTTGGATAGTATCCCCCAAAGAAGTCACGGAAGCTCTGTCTCCGAGAATATCGGCCACCGCTCTGGAGATCAGGATTTTGCCGCCGGGTGCATTTGCCTCCAGGCGGGCGGCCGTGTTCACCGTATCGCCAATGGCGGTATAGTCCATCCGCAGCGGCGCGCCAATATTTCCGACGACGGCCGGACCGAAATTGACACCAACGCCGAACGAAACCGTTCGCCCAAATCGTTCCAACAGCTTTTCACCGAGCGCAATAGAACCCTCCACCATATCCATAGCGGCGCAGCATGCCAAATACACAGCATCGTCCTGTGGAAACGGCGCATTCCAAAACGCCATCGTACAGTCGCCCACAAATTTGTCGAGAATCCCATGATTTTTCAAAATGCATTCGGTTGTCAACGTCAGATATTGGTTGATGATTTCCACGACGGTGGGCGGATCCAGGCTCTCGCTCATCGTCGTAAACCCTCGGATATCGACAAACAAAACCGCGATATCATAGGTTTTCCCGCCGAGCTCCAAAGCCTCACTCCCCTGCTCCAACAGGTTATTCATCACAGCCGGATCCACATAATGTCCAAAGGTATTCGTGACGCGGCGACGTTCTCTCTGAGAGTTTATGTAATTGATACCGGTTGAAGTCACAAACAAAATGGTCGTGAAAAGCGGAACCGGCAGTGCCGAAAAGAGGAATCCGAGCGAATAGCAGACGATACAGACCAAAAGCCAGGCCGCACATACAATGATTTCCATGACAATCGAAATCCGCATGCTCTGTTCCAGGAAAAAGTAACAAAGCAAGCCGCTGGCAGCAAACAGGATCGCAAGCTCGAGCCCTCGGGAGACCTCTTTGGGGAAGGCTCCACGGCGAAAAGCGTCGATGATATTGGCCTGAATTTCCACTCCATACATCGGAGCCGCATGGTCAATGGAGGTGCGATATTCGTCCTGTAATCCTGCCGCATAGGGACCAATCAGCACAATTTTGTCCGCAAAAAACGAAGGACTGATGGTTTGATCGATCAGATCGACAATAGAAATATCGTCATAATACCCACCCTCTTTGGTGGTAAAAGGAATGTAAAAAAAGTCTTTTTGAGTGGCTGGCGCAGGATTGACGGACTCACCCGTTGCCTTGCAGAATCGTTCATACAAGATGCGGGAAAAAGATGGCACCTCTCCCCGGTCGGGTACATCCACTTTCAGCAAAGCATGCCGCATAATCCCATCTTCATCGGCCATAGCGTTGATATGTCCGGTGCCGGCGCCAGCCAACAACGCTTCGTAGGGCTCATCCCAGGCAACGATACTGTCTTCCTGCATGTAGAAGCTCTCGCCTTCGTCTACCAACTGGCTTCCAAACGTAGCGGATGATGCGACGACGACATTGCCGCCCTCTTCAGCGGCCGAGGCCAGCGATTCGTCTGCTTCGGGATCGCCGCTGTCTCCGACAAACAACATATCAATGCCAATCACAGCGGGCTTCGTGTTCTCATCGCTGTTTAGAAAACGGATCGCTTCTGCCATGACATTTCTCGACCACGGAAGCGGTCCCAGGCTTTCGATGGCTCGCTGATCGATGCCGATTACTACGATTGTCCCATCGGTTGCCTTGGCTCGCTGATACAATCCGTCCGACACGACGCCGTTGGCCGTGTCAAGGATTCCGACCTGCGTAATCCAGGTAAACAGCGCCGCAGCTACAAGGGAAAGGATGATTTTTTGAAATTGCTTCTTTTTTTTTCGTGTCATTTGTCCAAATTGATCGTATAAAGTCTATGTGAGAATCCGTCGCAAATATATAAAGTCTGTCCTGAAATCAAGAGTCCTTTTGGAGAAACAATTTCCGAAGAAAGCGCTTTTCCGTTTGAGGAAATGAGCGTAGTCACCTCTTCATTTTGGATTTTGCGCAGCGCACCGTTGGCGGTATCCGCGACATAGATCGAGCCATCCGCTGCGGCAGCGATCCCTTGCGGAGAAGAAAAGCGGGCATCGGATGCTTTTCCGTCTGCCAGTCCTTCCTTTCCGGAACCGGCCACCAATTGAACCTTCGCTTTCTTCACAGACAGATCCAGCTTTGAAATCTTGTTGGCGCCTGTCTGTGCAATCAGAAGCGAATTTCCTGCAATGCAAAGCGCCGTTGGACGCTTCAATCCCGAAGCAACAGTCTTCGCCCTCCCCTTTTTGGAAATTCGATACACCTTTCCTTTGGAAGCATCGGATACATAGAGCCGCCCCTTTTCATCGGTAGCCAAGCCTACCGGATGTTTCCAGTCGATCGCCTGAAGCGTCGAAGTCGGTCCATCTGTTTCCGATGTTTTGAACGACTTAGCGGCGTTCAAGGTACGCACCTCTCCGTCCCGGACCAGACGCACGGATTCATTGTCGGCATCCGTGACAGCCCATCCGTCCCGGAAGGCAGAGATCGAAAGCGGCTCTTTGAAAAGGGCTTCCGTGGTTGAACCGTCTCGGTAGCCTCCATCCGGCACTCCGTAAATATTTTTCACGCTATCGGCGCCCGCAAAGACCGTCAGCTCTCCCTCGGACAGTTTTTGTAGGTTTTTGTGGTAGCCGTCGGCGATCAGAAGGGATCCATCGGGCATCAAGGCCACATCGTTGGGCGCGCAGTCCTTGTCCAGCCCTTCCACCAAAGAAAGCTTCGTTGCCGCTTCCGCTGCGACAGCTACGTCCACCTTCGTTTGCGAATGGTAATAAATAACGAACGCCAGAAACGCTCCAGCCAAAAGCGTCCCCACCTGAGTGATTTTCTGATATTTTTTCATAGAGTTCCTTCTCTTAAATTATAGGTTCTTTATTATCTCAATCTGATCTCGCTTCCCATAAACAACCCTTAAAACGACAACTCTGTAGCTGTCATCGTCAACAATGTAATATGCAACATAATTCTTGACGAGGAATCGTCTCACGTTATCGAGTCTCAGGAATTCATTTTCAACAAGTCTTCCAATTTTCGGATTCTTGCACACTTCATCCAGCTTTTCCTCTAGTTCCTCAACAAAAGATGAAGCAGCTTCTGAATTATGTAATTCTTCACAGATATAGGAAATTGTTTCATCAATGTCGGTTTCAGCGAGTTTGGTGAATTCGAATTTATATTGTCTATATTCCATATTTCTCTCTCATCTTCTTGAGAGATTTTTTGCCGTCAACGACCTTTCCGGCTTTGTAATCTGCAATCCCCCGATTGACTTGGATAGCCTCATCCAA
>JAFUXY010000129.1 GCA_017477005.1 Lachnospiraceae bacterium
AGGCAGAGTCGCTTCGCAGTATTGTCAAACAACAATATCAGATTCAGGTGCCTAATGCGAAAATCCTCACGATCACCAGCGGCAAAGGGGGCGTGGGAAAGTCCAATACGGCTGTGAATCTGGCGGTGCAGTTTCGCAAAATGGGGAAACGCGTTCTTATTTTTGATGCCGATTTTGGACTGGCGAATGTAGAGGTCATGTTCGGCACGGTGCCGATGTACAGTCTAAACGATGTGATCTATGGAGACAGGACCTTGCCTCAGATCATCACGGAAGGGCCGATGGAAATAGGCTTTATTTCGGGCGGGTCGGGGATTGTCGGACTCAACAATTTGAAGCATGATCAGGTCAAGGGGCTGATTCGCTCCCTTTCTGAGCTCAGCTCTATGACGGATATCTTGATCATTGATACCGGTGCAGGCGTTGGGTCAAATGTCATGGACTTCGTGTTGGCGAGTCCCGAAGTGATTCTGGTGTGTACGCCGGAGCCGAGTTCTTTGACCGATTCGTATTCGCTTGTCAAGGCGCTCTACAAGAGTCCCCGGTTTGTGAAGGGCGGGACGAATATTCATCTGTTGGCGAATCGGGTCAGTGGCAAAGAAGAAGCAGACTCTATATTTGAAAAATTAAATTCGATCGTGGGTCGTTTTCTACAAGGGGAAATGTCGTATCTGGGAATGATACCGCAGGATTCTCTGATCGAACGTTCTGTCCGCGGACAGCAGATCGTGTCTTTGGCTTATCCGCAGTCGCGGTCGGCAAGGGCATACGAAGATGTAGCGGCTGTGCTGTTGGAAGAGGAGCGGGGGGAGCGCTACCGGTGGGGAATACCTCAGTTTTTCGCCCGTTTTTTGAGAAAGAGTTCTTGATCGTGGGTCTTGTGTTTCGATTTTTGACATTAGAAAGGGCAGTACATGGATGCATTTGATCTGAAACCGGGCGCAAAAGTGGATATCCGATACCTTCAGTCGGTCGCAAACCTTGGGAGAAGCGATGACGACGACCACTATGTTTCCGGGATACACGATATAGAAGAGGATGGGACTTTGGAGCTTGAGATGCCTATGCGTGGCGGCAAGGTGGTTCTCGTGCCTATGGGAATCCGCTATGAATTTGTGTTCACCATGGACAAAAAGCTCTACAAGGCAGATGCGGATATCGTAGGCCGGTTCCGAAAAGGCGGGTTTTCGCTGGTGAGGGCGAAGCTGGTTTCGCCAGTGGAAAAATTTCAGCGGAGAGAGTATTATAGACTGGATCTGATGCTGCCTTTGGATTTCATCTCGCTCGACGACCGGGCTGGAGAGCTGACCAAGATGGCGGATATCCGACAGCTGATCGAGGGACGCAGCGACCTGGTGGTGGGAAGCGGTACGATATTGAATATCAGCGGAGGCGGGCTTCGATTCATGACGGATTCCGATCTCGATGAGATTCCCTATCTTTTCATGCGGTTTGCGATTGAGATCGGCGACCAAAAGCGGATTATTGCGTTGATTGGCCAGATATTAGCAAAGGACGACAACGAAGATCAAAAGCATAGGTCGTATCGTGTTCGTATTCTATATAAAGATACACAGTGTCAGGATCTGATTATCCGTTTTATTTTTGAGCAGGAGCGAAGGATTCGCAAAAAGGGGTTGGGGAATTAGATGTACAATATTTTGGTGGTTGATGACTCTGCACTCGTGAGGAAGCTCATGTGTGATATAATCAATTCTGTACAGAACTTCTCGGCGAAGGATGCTTGCGCAGATGGAGAAACCGCGCTCAATCTTCTGTCGAAGGGTCGCTACGACGCTATGGTATTGACGATGGTGGTGCCAAAGGTGTCCGGTACAGAGGTGATGGAGAAAATGCGCAAAAGCGCGAATCGTACTCCGGTGATCGCAATCAGTGTAGGAGACGAAGCATTGGCAAAGGATGCGTTCAAACTCGGAGCCAAAGATTTCATTGTGAGACCTTTTCGGCTGTCTCCGATGGAACGTCCGGTGTTCTCGAGAAAGCTGACGCTGTCGCTGCATTATGCGGTGGGAGATGGGCAGGTTCGGATCCGCACGTATCGCGAAACTTCTTCGACGCAGGCAAGAGAAAGGAACGGTATGTCTTCAGTCGCATCGAGAGGCGTTCCATCGCGTGATATTCTGACATCGCGCGCGCTGGGGAATCGGAAAAACGAGGGAGGATCGCAATCGCTGCATGCCGGTCTGCCAGCGCATACGAGCGGGGCGATCAAGCATGCGCCGGCTTCGTCGTACAAGGGCAAGTACTCGTTGATTGCTATCGCCAGCTCGACCGGAGGACCGCAGGCGCTGCATACCATGCTTCCGATGCTCCCTGGAAATATCGGGGTGCCGGTGGTGATCGTGCAGCATATGCCCAAGGGCTTCACGGCGTCTTTAGCGGAACGGATCGACGCAAAGGCCAACCTGAAGGTGAAGGAGGCGGAGAATGGCGAGGTTCTGAAGAGGAACTGCGTCTATATCGCGCCGGGTGGCCGCCATCTGCAGATCGTCAACAATCCGACCGGCCAGTTGGCCTGCAAGGTGTATGACGATCCTCCGGTGAACAACCTGAGGCCGTGCGCGGACGTGATGTATGAGTCATTGCGCAAAGTCAATTGTGATCATATTATCTGCACGGTTTTGACGGGGATGGGAGCGGATGGTTCCGCAGGCATAGCTTCTCTGCGCAAGGTGAAGGATCTGTACGTTATCACACAGAGTGAGGATACCTGTGTCGTCTACGGTATGCCGAAAGCGACAGATCAGGCGGGGCTCTCCAACGAATCTCAGCCGATCGATCAGATATCCAGCGCAATCACAAAGAAATTGGGGGTATAGTTAT
>JAFUXY010000130.1 GCA_017477005.1 Lachnospiraceae bacterium
ATCCCTTCCCCTTCCTCGTGGTTGCATCGTTGCGCGTTCTTTATCTTCATGTTATATTATGAGCAAATATTTTTCACGAGGAGGTTGTTATGCATGAAAGAATGACATGGGATGAAATCGTAAGATTGTATCCCGATCAATGGGTTGGTTTGACTGATGTAGAACGCAATGGCGCTGATATTGTGACGGCAGTATTGACATATACAGACAGATCGTCCTCAGAACTGGCTATGATGCAAAGCACGGATGAAAATCTTGTAAGTATGTACACAACACCGGATAATCTTGCTCCGCTTGGAGTAGTGGGGTATTTTGCATGAAACAGTTCACGATCCCCTTATATAGTACTATTCAAAGACCGGTTTTTCCGCTTGAAAAATGGCATTACTACAATGCTATGTTGGATATCGGTGCGAAATTCCCTGTATGGGTTGAAGATGAAAAGACACTGGAAAATCTAGGCGCAGAGTTGCTTCTTGAAAACATTGAGTTTGGTGGATTTGGTGGAACGGCAACAGGCAAACTCTACAAAATCCCTGTTTTTCAAATGGATGACTTAATATACCCAAACCTTCATATCATTGCCTGCCAACTTAATATGCCGTGCCATATTATCATCAGTGCGACTATGCTTTCGCATCTCCGATACGAAGTCGATGACGAAAATCATATTCTTAATGTGACAATTCCTGATCAGGAATCAAATGTAAGAAACCTTGTAATACGTGATAAAAACGGAAATCTACAGGTGTTTTGTTCATCTGGCTGTCTACTTTCAAAATGATTTTTCAAATCCTTCCCCCTCCCTCCCCGAATTCAATTTGCCCGAATCCTCCATTCATGTTATAATTCTCTGAAGTGGCTCAAAGGAGGTGCGGGATGAAATGCTTTTTGTTCAATCGATTGGGCGAAAACCGCATTTCCGTAAAATACATCAGTATGGAGGAGAGGAACATGACAAATCAACAACTGTATCAGGTGGTGGAAACCGGGACGACGATTTCAAAAGAGGTGACGGACATCTTTTTGGAGATGGATTCGACGGCGTCGGTGTCGACGCAGACGGAGCTGAATCAGCTCATGGTGAAGCTGTACAAACGTATGAGCAAGGAAAAGATCGTGGTGGAGCTTTTCGGAGAGGAGCCCTGCGCGCCCGAAGTATTCAAAAAATGGGTCGAGGACGAGATGGACAATTACACGGTCGGTCTGTTTTTGAAGGATGTGGGATGAATCGGTTTTGGCCGGGGGATCGGAGACAAGGTGGAGAATAGGGGAATGAGTACGAGAATTTTGAAACAAAGCATATGTATTCTTCTTGCTGCGGCGCTGCTTCTTTGCGCCTGCGCTTCGCCCGCCGAAAGCGGTCTGCCCACCGCAAATATAGAGCAGACATCGTCTGAGCCAAACCCAAAAAGCAGAGGGGAAGAGACCTACACCTACCGGGACTCCGTCAGTACCCTGTGCGCCAATTGGAATCCGCATACCTATATGACAGCGGATGATTACTATCCGATGGCGTACACGACCTCGTCGCTTTATACATTGCTGTTCAACGATGCGCTGCATCCGGTCGAGGGCAAGGAGCCGTACGAAAGCTATGTAATCGAACCGGAAATGGCGGCGGAGGATCCGGAGGATGTGACGCAGGAGGTGCGTTCGTCGCATCCGCAGTTTGAGATTCCGCAGTCAGCGGACGCGGGCTATGCATTCCGGATCCGCCTGCGAGACGACCTATGCTGGGATGATGGGATGCCGATTTCGGCGGATACCTTTGTGGAGTCCTTGAAACGGCTGCTGGATCCGAAGCTATTGAATTACCGCGCGTCCTCGGTGTACGAGGGCACCTATGCGATCGCAAACGCCAAGAACTACGCCAACGCAGGCGTGGGCAGTTTCACCTCGTTTGCCGAGCTGGGCACGACCTATGAACAGTATCGGAAGGAAGGGCATACGGACGATGAGGTGTTCGTTGACATCAGCGGTCTGTGGAACATTACCACGGAGGACAACAAGCCCTACGCTTCGATCACGGACGATACGCAGATTCGGGACGAGGCGGTGGAGGAAGGACAGCCGGAGGACTACGTTTCGGGCAAATATATTTGGGAGCATTACCTTTCGACCGGGGCGATCGACGGAGCTGAAAACTACACCGGCATCGTGGAGTACAAATACGGCGCGGACTATCCCTTCGAGAATGTGGGACTTTACGCGGAGGATGACCATACGCTGGTGTTCGTGTTCGACAACGCGCTCGAGGGCTTTTATCTGGTGTCGGCGCTTTCCGCGTTTTGGCTGGTCAAGCCGGATCTCTACGACGCCTGCCTGAAGGAGACGAAGACGGCGGCGGGTTCGGTCTGGTCGAGCACCTACGGCACGAGCAAAAAGACCTCCGCGGCGTATGGCCCGTACCGGATTTCGGCCTATCAGATGGACAAGTCGATCAAATTCGAAAAGAACGATACCTGGTATGGGTTCAAGGATCAAAAGCACGTCTATGTGGATCCGGTCGATGGGCAGCAGTACGATATGTACCAGACCACGAATATCCACTGCCAGGTTGTGGCGGAG
>JAFUXY010000131.1 GCA_017477005.1 Lachnospiraceae bacterium
CTTGACGCGATTTATCGCAGTCAAAATATCGTTTTTGGATGGCAACCGTACAGGTGACAAAATTTCTATCGGAAAATTGACCTTTTGTCTAAGGCTTGTTTCCCGCTTCTGTCATGCAAAAAAAAGGGGACCCCGCCTCTGCGGAATCCCTTTTGGTGGATCACAAATCCTACGCAAACATCTTCGCCATCAAACTCTGCTGGTCGTCCATCTGACGCTTCTGCATAGCCGCTGAATACTGTTGAAGCGCTTGCTCCTTCTTCAACTCTGTAGAAGCCTTTCCGATATCCAAGTCGGAAATCCTGCTCATAGCCGCCGTCGTGTTCTCAGCCGTGCTCTGCAGATTGCTGATGTTCGAAGAAAGACCGTTTGTCATAGCGCCATCCTGTGAACGGGAGGCATTCACACTGCTCAGAGCAGAGGACACATCGTCCAGATTGAAATTCTCCGCCGTCACATTGTATCCGGCCATCCCCAAGCTTTCCGCCGAAGTACCGCTCAACATATAGGTCTCATTGTACTTTGTCTGATGAACCGTATCGGCGATCCCCTGTGTATACTGATTGATCTGATTTTGGATGATCTGCTTGTCCGAAGCGCTCATCGTCCCATTCATCGCCTGAATGGACAACTCGCTGATGTCCTGCAAATAGTCACTGATCCCGCTGCGTCCGCCGTCTGCTACATTCAGTGCAGCACGCTGCTCGCTGGCGTTTCTGGCCTGCATATTCAGCGATCTGCTCTGCGCCTCCATCTTGCTCGCAATCGCCATCCCTGCTGCATCATCTGCGGCCCTCTGGATACGATTGCCACTAGCGATCTTCCCATACAAATTGCTTGAATTGTATCCGCCCCCAATTCCTGATATTGTGCTCATAAGCCATCACTCTCCTTGTAATAAATGCTTTCGTCCGCTCCGCAGACACACCTTGATGCAATAGAAACCCCATAACCACCACTTTGTACAAGCACAAGCGCCAACCAGCTTTTGCTCTTCCAATAGTGAACAATATTATAGCATCATTTTCGGTAATTGTCACTAGTAAATCGGAAATTTTTACAGAAATTTTACAGAATTTGTGGCTATTTTGCTTGACAAAAAACGCATTATTCGCTAGAATATATCACTGTTGCAGGGCTAGTACATCGGTAGTATATCAGCTTCCCAAGCTGAGGAGGCGGGTTCGACTCCCGTGCCCTGCTTTTTTTGTACCTGTACGGTTGCATTCTTGATGCTCCAACCGTACAGGT
Source organism: Lachnospiraceae bacterium (assembly GCA_017477005.1). Taxonomy (GTDB): domain Bacteria; phylum Bacillota; class Clostridia; order Lachnospirales; family Lachnospiraceae; genus RGIG4930. Next base: position 1,252 of record JAFUXY010000131.1, read on the forward strand.
GGCTTTTTTTATACTAGAATCACACCAAGGACAAACAAAAAATGACCCTACGCCTTTCAAAACTCTCGATTGTTTTTGCGCTGGCCGCATCCATTCTGCTTTCCGTCCTTTGTCCGTTTGGACTGCATCCCCCTTTCGCCGCTGCCAAAAAAAAGGCTGCCACCTCTTCGTGGATCATGACGCATTATGCCGATCTGTCTGGAAAACAGGGGATGTTCTACACCTTGTACAATCCGTCCAAAAAGAAGCTGATCGTCGTCGATGGCGGCTGGAGCGAAAACGCACCACAGGTACGCCAAGTGATTCGACGATACGGAGGCACGGTACACGCCTGGATCCTGACGCATTACCATGACGACCATATCGAGGCCTTCAACAAAATCTACGCCGAGCCAAAGGGAATCCGCATCAAGGATATCTACGTTTCTCCAATGGACTACGCGCATTATTTAGTGATCGCCAAGGAATGGGACGACCCGGAGGATTTCGGACGATTCCTGACACTGACGCAGGACGCAACAAACGTCCACCGGGTAAAGCGGGACGACTCCTTTGTGATGGCCGGACTGACCTGCCATTTCCTGAATACCTACGACAACGCCCTTCGCAAAACGGTCGGCGACTCGGATCTTCCCAACAACGGCTCCCTGATGTTTCGGCTGTACGCCAACAAGGATTCCGTGCTGTTCTGCGGAGATGCGCATTCCGCCTATCTGGGGGATTATCTGATTGATCGCTACGAAGGCGAATTGGAATCCACCTACGTGCAGGTCGGACACCATGGCAACAATTCCTTCCCGACTCGATTTTACCGAGCTATCAACCCCAAATATGCGCTGTTCGACGCTCCCTTGTGGCTGATTGCGGATCCCTCCTACTCTACGGCCGAGCTGATGATCTGGTGCCAGCGAAACGGGATCAAGACCTACGATCTACGCATACCGTACAACCAATTCAAACTGAAATGAAGCCATCTCCCCGAGGCAGAGCCTTGGGGAATTGACCCATGCGATAATTCCTTTGTTCCAAAAGAGAAGCCGGCGCTGCCTTACGGCATCCGGCTTCTCTGGCATGTGAAGTAAATAATCTGTCTCCGATTGCCAATACTCTTGATCAAAGCAAGCATCCGCTTCATAATTCTCTCATCGAGATTCGTAAACGGATCGTCGAGGATCATAAACGGCTCCTCGGTTTGGTAGAGCACATCTACCAACGCCAGCCTTGTGCAAAACGCAATCAAATCCTGGTAGCCGGTACTGAAATACCCGGCCTCCCGCATCGCGCCATACTGGCTGATCTTTACATCGAGATTCATATCCAACGAAATCTGCAAGCCTTCCCCGGATCTCTCCATATCCAGCCCCATCATTTCCAAATATTGGGAAAGCGTGGTTCGCAGCGTCCCAAGATACCGAGACAGGAATCGCTCCCTGGCTCGATTTAGATATTGAATCGTCTTTTCATAATTCTCCACCTTTGAACTGTATTCCCGTTCTTCCCGCATCAGGACTTCAAGACTTTCCGCCTGCTCGTCCAGCACCTCCAGCTGATCCAGAAGCTCGCTCTCCGTCTCCTGCGCCTTTTGGATCTGTATGGTCAGCTCGGCGATCTGCGTATCGAGTCCGATCTGCTCCTCCTGCAGCGCCATCACGGAACGGCTCTGCTCGTCAATCTGGTGATTCGATTCAAACTCCTCAATTTCCTTCCGCAAGGTCGACAGACGGCTGCGGCAGTCTTCATATTTCACGAATTTCTGGCGAATCTGCGACAATTGCTCTGCATAATCCTCCCTCTTTGCGGCGGCCTCCTGCAGCGCCATAATGCTCTGGTCGCCAAATTCATCTTCTACCTGCGCCTCTGTGCCGTCTCCGGATGGATAGGTCTCCGTCAAATCCGCAGATCCTTCCTCGGACTCCCCGGCTTCGGTCAGCTCTGCGCCCGAACCGGCTTCTTCCTCCGGCAGCGGGAAATACCGCACAAAATCGTAGAGATTGGCTTCGGCCTCCCGGATCGACCCACGCAACCGGTCCATCTCGTTGATCGCTTCATCCAAGGAACGATATTTTTTCAAATCTTCTTTTATTTTCTCGATCAGTTCTCGCTCTTCGTGCCGCTCGTTCAGATTCATCCGATAAAGCTCGGCATACGGCCCCAACACGACATAGAGCTCCACCTGCAGCGCCGACAAGGTCTCCAAGGTATCCGAACTGTCCTCCATAGTCTGCTCTTCCCGTTTGGAAAGCCTTGAAAACGCCTCCTTCTTTCTCTGAATCTCTCCGATCATCTGCGCATAGGAATCCGCCGGAGACACCAAAAAGCCAGACAGGAAGCTGCGGCATTTTTCTCTTTGAATATCCCTCTCCTGACGCTTCTTTTTCAGAGACTCCTCCGCCTCTTCAATCTCCCTCGCCAACGCCTGCAGCCGTCCAGCCTCCTGCGCCTGCCGTTTGCGTTCTCCTGAAAGCATAAAGCCCAGCACCGCTAACGCCAGTCCGGTACAGATCGAAGCCATCGTCCAGCCAAACGCGCCGCCCAGGATCTGCCCAAAGGAGATCGCTCCGATCACGAGCACCACGATCGCCGTCGTTGCGTACATCCGCCCCTTTGGTTCCTCGTCCTCCGAAGAAGGCGCTTCGCCGCCGAACACCATCGCCCTGGCCCTGGCATCACGGCAGCGCTCATCCAAAGCCTCCACCTGTCCCTCATACTGCGCCAAAAGGTCGGCGTCCGCCATTGCGTCTTCTAATTCCTTCGCCGTCGGATTGCGGTTTTCAAAATAGACCGCCAGATCCGAAAGCTGCTCCTTTTCCTCTTCTGACAAGGAGGCGTGCTCGCATTTAAGCCGCAGCTCGACAATCTCCCGGGCCTTTTTCTCCCATTCGTCCAGCAACTCTTCGTCGATCTGGGCGTTTCCAAACAGCCTGTCGAGACGAGCGGCCTCTTCCTCTGTGGGAAGCCGATCCACGAGCGTTGCCAGATGGGTTCGATCCACCTCTAGGCCCCGCTCCATCTCTTCCATCGTCTCAAGCTGGTTTGCCGTAGGCATAGCCGAGGAAAAATAACGCTCAATTTCATTAAATTCCTGATTTAATTTCGCAAGCGATTCAATCTTTTCCCGATAAACCCCAAGGGACTGCTCCCGTTCGCTCCAGACCGCGATGTCCGCCAGGATCCGTTCTTTTTCCTCTCGCAGCCTGGCTCTGCTTTCCTTCTTTTCCTCCAACACGCCAGTCTGCTTTTCAAGCGCGTCCGCGACCACCGCTCTCTGCTCCAAGGCCTCCTGCCCCCTGCGCAGCTCCTGCTGTACGACCACGAGCTTTCCCGGGTCAGACTTTGTATTTCGCGTGTAGCTGCGCTTCGCTTCCTCGAGCCTTTGAATCGCCGCGTCAAAATTGTCTACATCGTCCTGCGTCGAGGACGTATCTCCCATTTTGGCATTCAACGAATCGGTCAGACTGGTCTGCAGCGCATTCTGCGGAATATAGACGCTCTTCTCGAAGGAATCCCGGTCAACCTGAAAAAGCTCCCGCCCGATGTCCGACGTATAATCATTGGAAAGCTCGTCCCGCTCATCGTAAAGCGCAAACCGATCCTCCGATTCCTTCCTTCCAAACAACCGCTCGATCCGATATCTGCGGTTTCCCACCTCGAAGGTCAGTGTCCCTCCGTACACATCCCCATCCCACGGCCTATAATGCTCTCTTTCCGAAAGTCTCCGCCGCGAACCGCCCCGCAGTCCGAAAAACATTGCCTTCAAAAACACCAAAAAGGTTGTCTTTCCCCAGCCATTCTCCTTTTGGACTGCATTTAAGCCTTTTCCAAAATCTATATTTAATTCTTTTAGCTTGCCGAAACCGACAACTCTGCAGGAAATTAGTCTCATATTATACCTCAATACCAAACGATACAACCGACTTTGCTCTTCCTTGCATCGCTTTCTCAGTAAATCACTTCTTCATTCAGGATCGCCCGCAGTCCCAAATCGATGATACGAGCGCGCTCCTCCTCCGGCATGTCCTCCTGCTGCATCAAACGGACAAACTCTCCTTTGAGGGACCGATCCGCCGCAAACGCGTCATAATCGATCCGGATAGAGGTCTTGTCCTGCACCCGAAAATAATAATACTCCTCTGCGAAGCTCTGCGTGAGCCGTTCCGTATCCACGCCCGTCTCCATATCCTTGCGCCCCGTCAGAACCACCTGCACGAGATCCTGTTCCCTTGCGTCCTCCAGCACGCCGCGAATAGCTTCCTCGATTGCGTC
>JAFUXY010000132.1 GCA_017477005.1 Lachnospiraceae bacterium
AAAAAGTAGGGGAGACGCCCTACGACGTGGTAGTCGCCAATATTTTGGCGGATATTGTGATCGGATTGGGAAGCAGGATCCATACGCTTTTGAAAGAGGATGGTTTTTTGATCGCGTCCGGGATCATTGATTTCAAGGCCGAAGCGGTGAAGGAAGCGCTTTCGAAGGAAGGATTTGCGCTGGTGAACGAAGAAACCCTTGGTGAATGGGTATCTATGGTATTCAAAAAAAGGAGAGCCGATGTCTAAGGAAGTTCGAATCGAACATGACAGTATGGGTGAGGTGCGGGTGCCGTCCGACCGCTATTGGGGGGCGCAGACCCAGCGCAGCAAGGACAATTTTCCAATCGGTGTCGGCAAGGAAACGATGCCAGAGGAGCTGATCTACGCCTTTGGTCTATTGAAAAGGGCGGCAGCTCGTGTGAATCATCTGCTGCTGCCTGAGAAAATGACGGAAGAAAAGCTGCTGGTGATTGAACAAGCGGCTGGTGAGGTCGTGAACGAAAAATTGAACGACCATTTCCCCCTCGTGGTGTGGCAGACCGGGTCCGGAACCCAGTCCAATATGAATGCCAATGAGGTGATCGCCAATCGGGCGAACGAGCTGGCGGGGAAGACGCTCTGCCATCCCAACGACGATGTGAATATGAGCCAGTCTTCAAACGACACCTTCCCGACGGCGATGCATATTTCCGCGGTGATCGGTCTCGAGGATCGGCTGCTGCCTGCGCTTGAGGGTCTGATCGAAGAGTTTAAGCGACTGGAGACGGAAAACGCAGGCATCGTCAAGAGCGGGCGTACCCATTTGCAGGATGCGGTGCCGATTGCGTTTTCGCAGGAGATCAGCGGTTGGCGTTCGTCGCTCGAGCGGGACAGAGAGTTGATCCGTTTGGCGATCGATCCGCTGATGGAGTTGGCCATCGGGGCGACGGCGGTGGGAACCGGACTCAATACCCCTGCGTCCTTTGCTGAAAAGGTAGCCAGCGAAATTGCGGGTCTGACGGGCAAGCCTTTCCGCTCTTCGTCCAACAAATTCCATGCGCTTACCTCGAAGGATGAAATCGTTTTCGCACATGGCGCCTTGAAGGCTTTGGCCGGGGATCTGATGAAGATAGCCAACGATATCCGATGGCTGGCAAGCGGCCCCCGGTGTGGGCTTGGCGAGATTTCGATTCCGGAAAATGAACCGGGAAGCTCGATCATGCCCGGAAAGGTCAATCCGACCCAGTGTGAGCAGGTGACCATGGTGGCGGTACAGGTATTTGGAAACGACGCGGCAATCGGGTTTGCGGCGTCGCAGGGAAATTTTGAGTTGAACGTCTTTATGCCGGTGATTGCTTACAATTTTTTGCAGTCGGTGCGGCTGTTGGCGGATTCAATCAGCGCGTTTGGCAGCCATTGCGTCTGCGGCCTCCAGGCCCAAAAAGAAAAAATGCATGAAAACTTGCACCGTTCGTTGATGTTGGTGACCTGTTTGAACCCGTATATTGGGTATGAAAACGCGGCAAAAACCGCCAAGCTTGCCTACGAAAAAAATATTTCTCTGAAAGAGGCCTGTGTAGGGCTTGGATTTTTGACCGAAGAACGGTTTGACGAGGTTTTTCATCCGGAAGAGATGGTGTGAACTATATCAATGGGAAAGAGTTTTATCATGGAAGCATATTTGGACAACGCCGCGACGACGCAGTGCCTGCCTGAAGCGGCGGAGGAGATGCAGCGAGTGCTGTTGGAGGATTTTGGAAATCCTTCCTCCCTGCATACCAAGGGCATGCATGCGGAGGAATATCTGAAAAAGGCGAGAAAAACCATTGCCAAGACCTTGAAGGCACAGGAAAAGGAAATTGTGTTCACCTCCGGCGGGACCGAAAGCAACAATTTGGCAATTTTCGGAACAGCCCGGGCGAAGCGGCGGCAGGGACGGCGTATTCTTTCCACGCAGATTGAGCATCCATCGGTCTACAATCCGATGGTGGCGCTGCAGGAGGATGGCTTTGAGACCAGCTTTCTGCCAGTGGACAAAGAGGGCCTGCTGTCTTTGGAGCATCTGGAGGCAATGGTTTCCGAAGAAACGATCCTCGTGTCGATTATGCATGTCAACAACGAAATCGGCTCCATCGAGCCAATCGAAGAGGCCGCCCGCATCGTCCACCAAAAAGCACCCAAGGCTATTTTTCATGTGGATGGAGTACAATCGTATGGGAAGCTGGCTCTGGTTCCGAAAAAAATGGGCATCGATCTGCTGTCGGTGAGCGGACACAAGCTTCATGGTCCCAAGGGCAGTGGGTTTTTGTATATCCGGGAAGGCGTGTATATTTTGCCGATCCTGTACGGGGGCTCTCAGGAAGCGGGATTTCGTTCTGGTACGGAAAATGTGCCTGCGATTGCCGGGCTTTCGGTCGCTGTGGATCAGATGTTTGCCTCCCGAGAGGCGCATCAAGCGCATCTATCTCAATTGAAACGACGGCTACTAGAGCATATCGCCGGGATAGAGGGCGTTGTTTTGAATAGTTCCGCCTCTGAGGAAAACAGCGCGCCGCATATTACGAGTATTTCTGTGCCGGGAGTCCGAGCAGAGGTAATGCTGCATGCCTTGGAAGACAAGGGGGTCTATGTATCCTCGGGCAGCGCCTGTTCCTCGAACAAAGCAACCAAGAGCCGGACCATGGTTTCAATCGGCGCGTCTGAAGAAGAGATGGAATCGGCAATTCGGTTTTCTTTTTCGTACAAAACAACGATGGAGGAAGTGGATTATGCGGCGGCCGTTTTGCGAGAGCTGGTTCCGGTACTGAAAAAATTCAAAAGAAGGTAATGAAATTTGTTTTCATTTTGGAATAAGTATGAATAAAGCATTTTTATTGAAATACGGAGAAATAGCATTAAAAGGAAAAAACCGTCGGATCTTTGAGGATGTGTTGGTGCAGCACGTACGGTTTGCCCTTTCGAAAGTCGATGGTTCCTTTGTGGTCACCAAAACCAGGGGACGGATCTTTGTGGAGGCGGAGTCCGCGTTTGACGAGGAGGATGCGCTTGGCGCCTTGCAAAGAGTCTTTGGCATCGTCGGAATCTGCCCGGCCGTGCTTTTGGAGGACAACGGGTTCGAGGATCTTTCTTCGCATATTTTGGAGTATATGGAAGAGACGGTGGAGGACAAGCATATTACCTTCAAGGTGGATGCCCGCCGTGCGAGAAAGAATTATCCCAAAAACTCGATGGAGATCAACGCCGATCTCGGTGAGAAAATTTTGGATCGGTTTCCGGAAATGTCGGTGGACGTGCATCATCCCGAAATGGTGGTGCGGGTGGAGATCCGGGAGAGAATCAACTTCTATCTGCGGGAGATTCCCGGGCCGGGCGGCATGCCGATCGGAACCAATGGCAGCGCCCAGCTTTTGCTGTCGGGAGGGATCGATTCGCCGGTCGCCGGGTATATGGTGGCGAGAAGGGGCGTGAATATCCATGCGACCTATTTCCATGCGCCGCCCTACACCAGTGAACGGGCCAAGCAGAAGGTCGTGGATCTGGCGAAGATCTTGTCCCGCTACATCGGGCCGGTGACGCTCCATGTCGTGAATTTCACCGATATTCAGATGTATATTTATGAAAAATGCCCGCACGATGAATTGACAATTATTATGCGGCGATTCATGATGCTGATTGCGGAGCATTTCGCCAAGATTGACAACGATATGGGGCTTGTGACAGGGGAGAGCATCGGACAGGTGGCGAGCCAGACCATGCAGTCTCTCAGCTGTACCGACGCCGCCGCAACGCTGCCGGTCTATCGGCCGCTGATCGGCTTTGACAAGCAGGATATCATCGACAAGGCTTTGGAGATTGGGACCTATGATACTTCGATCCTGCCCTATGAGGATTGCTGCACGATCTTCGTGGCGAAGCATCCGGTGACCAGGCCCCGGCTCGAGCGGATCGAACGCTCCGAACAGAATCTTGCCGAGAAGATCGAAGAGCTCGTGTATACCGCCATCGAAACGACGGAAACGCTGGTCGTAGAGGAATGATTTGCCTCAAAACACCGCTTTTGGATGGCAACCGGACAGATAGAAAAAACAAGCCCCAGGTACGTGTGGATACCCGGGGCTTATAAATCAAATCCATACTTCCTTAAGCAATGTAAGGCTTCAATGCTTCCATGATTTTTGGATCGTCGTCTCCATGAATCGTCAGGTCGATCGGCTGAGCCAGATCCAGAGAAAAAATGCCCATGATCGATTTCGCATCGATCACATACCTTCCGGATACCAGGTCGAAGTCATCGTCAAACTGGCTGACCGTATTCACAAATGCCTTCACTTTGTCGATGGAGTTCAGAGAGATTTTAACGGTTTTCATAGTGGATACCTCCTATTCCTAATCTAAGGAACTGCGTTCGATCGTGTGCCTGTTTCCAAATCGTACAGTTCCAATCGCTACATGAAATGGTAATGGATTACTGCTGAAAAGTCAACCTTTATGGAGAAAAATATGAAAAGGGCAGCGCTGCACAACCTTGGATGCAAGGTCAATGCATATGAAACAGAGAAAATGCGTAAGCTGTTGGAAAAGGCCGATTATGAGATCGTTCCCTTTTCCGAGGAGGCGGATGTTTATGTGATCAATACCTGTTCTGTGACGGCAATTGCTGACAAAAAATCCAGACAGATGATCCGCCGCGCCAGACGAAAAAATCCAAAGGCCATCGTGGTGGCGGCCGGATGCTTTGCGCAGGGGGTCTCCGAAGCAGAGCTCGCGGAGCTTGGCTGCGATCTGGCGATTGGAAACAACGAAAAAAACCGATTGATCGAGCGTCTGAAGGAATACGAGGCGAATGCGTCTCGTTTTCTTTTATACCGCAAGGAACGCTGGGAGAAGGGAGACCGCTTTGAGGAATGGGAGGAGGAGACGGCGCAAAACAAAAGCCGCACCAGAGCCTTCGTCAAGGTACAGGATGGCTGCGACCGTTTCTGTTCCTACTGTATTATCCCTTTTTTGAGGGGACGAAGCCGCAGCCGTCTCGTCTCAAATGTAATCACCGAAATCCGCCGTCTATGCGAGGCAGGCTACCAGGAAATCGTATTGACGGGCATCCACGTCAGCGATTATGCGAGCGAGGGAACCGATCTGCTGGGACTGTGCAGGGCGATCGACCGGGAAACCGATGTCAAACGGCTGCGGTTGGGATCCCTCGAGCCGAACGTGGTCACGGAAGAATTTGCCAAAGGATTATCGGAGCTTCCTTCAATTTGTCCGCATTTTCATCTGTCGCTGCAAAGCGGGTCGGATACGGTGCTTCGGCGGATGAACCGGCGCTATACGACGGCGGAATTTGCGGAGGGCGTGCGGCTGCTGCGAAGTTCGTTTGAAAACCCGGCGATTACCACGGATGTGATTGCCGGATTTCCAGGAGAGACAGAAGAGGAGTTTTTGGAAGGGACGGTCTTTCTCGAACGCATGCGGTTTTTTGAAATGCATGTCTTTCCGTATTCGCGGCGCCCCGGGACCAAGGCGGACGAGATGGACGGACAGATTTCGTGCGCGGTGAAGGATGAGCGCACGGCGCAGTGGATCGCGCTTGCAGAGCGGATGTCGGAGGCCTACCGGGCCCTTTGGGACGGAAAAGAAGCAGAAGTCTTGTTTGAGCGGAAGGAGAAGGTGGGAGAGAGAGAGCAGTGGACCGGGTTTTCGCGGGAATACGTGCGATTTTATCATTCCTCTGAGGAAGATTTAACGAATAAAATCGTACGATTACAGTACAAGCGTTGACATATCCATACGAAAAAGGGTAGAATTGTGGGTATCTTGAGACTTTAGGGGGAGAAACGTATGGTAATGAAATTTGCGATTGCGATGCTGCCGATCCTATGGCTGATCGTTGCGCTGTCGGTGCTGAAGATGAAGGGGCATATTGCCTGCCTTCTGACGCTGGGCGTGACACTGGTACTCGGTATCTTCGTGTGGAAGCTGCCAGCCATGTACGCGGCGAGCGGTGTCCTTGAGGGGATTTTGAACGGGCTTTGGCCGATCTGTCTGGTGATCATTTCGGCATTGTTTACCTACAATCTGACCGTTGAGACAAAGGCGATGGACAAGATCAAGCAGATGCTGGGCTCGATTTCGCCGGATGCCCGGGTATTGGCGATTTTGATCGGCTGGGGATTCGGCAATTTCATGGAGGGAATGGCCGGGTTCGGTACGGCGGTGGCGATTCCGGCCTCTATGATGGTGGGAGCGGGGCTGGCTCCTGTGCCTTCTGTCGTGGCCTGCCTGGTGGTCAATTCAACGCCGACCTGCTTTGGTTCGGTGGGTGTGCCGACGCAGACCCTTTGCTCGGTGACGGGGCTGACCGATCGGGTGCTTGTGGTCGCAAGCAATGCGTCTTTGCTGCAGGCTCTTTTGACCTTCCTGTCCCCATTTTTCATGGTGATCATCGTAGGGGGCGGCATCAAGGCGTTGAAGGGCATGCTGCCGCTGACGCTGATTTCTTCGGTGTCCTTTTTGATCCCGCAGTTCATCGTGGCGACCTTTGTGGGGCCGGAGCTTCCGAATATCATCGGCTCGATTATTTCAATGGCCTGCATCATCGGCGCGGCGAAGGTCTTCAACAAGACGCCGGATCCGGCGTATACGATCAGCCAGGGATCGGGAGAGCTTTCGCTATCTCTGAACGAAGGGCTTGTGGCCTGGTCTCCGTTCATCCTGATCTTTGTGCTTTTGCTGATCACGTCGAATCTGGTTCCGCCGGTTCACGACGCTCTGTTGTTGGCAACGAGCAAGGTATCCGTCTATTTGGGCGAGAACCCCGGCACGCTGACCTTCAACTGGCTGGCCTGTCCGGGCGTGACGATCTTCGTGGCAGCGTTTTTGGGCGGCGCGATCCAGAAAGCCTCGATTGGTACGATGTTCAAGGTGCTTTTTCAGACGCTGTATAATTATCGCAATACGATTCTGACGATCTGTTCGGTCATGTCGGTGGCGAAGATCATGGGATACAGTGGCATGATTTCCGTTATTGCGCAGTTTTTGGTGGCGGCTACCGGCAGTGCCTTCCCGTTGATCTCGCCGTTGATCGGCGGCTTAGGCGGCTTCGTGACCGGTTCGGGGACATCTACCTGCGTGCTGTTCGGGCCTCTGCAGGTGCAGACAGCAGGAACGCTCGGACTCAACCAGGAGTGGATCGCGGCGGCCAATGTGGCCGGGGCCGGGATCGGCAAGATGATTTCGCCCCAGGGAATCGCCATTGGCACCGGCGCAGCCGGTCTTGTGGGAAAGGAAAGCGAGGTGTTGGGAAAAGCCGTGCGGTTTTTCATCCTCTATGTGGCAATCGCAGGGGTGATCTGTATGATCGGCGCCTGATTGGACGGCTGTTTTCTGATGAAAAAGGGAGAAATCAGATTTTTGAACAATTATTTGAAAAAAATCTCAACTTTTTCGTGCATTTTTTCAAAAGAATGGTATAATGGCAAAGTAACAAGAAACGTACTTCAAGTGGGTTTCAATTAAATTCATATATATATAAGGAGGAGAGGACACATGAATGAATTTATGAGGATTGTCAGAGTTCACGCGCGCGAGATCTTGGATTCGCGTTCCAACCCGACCGTCGAGGCTGAGGTAGAGCTGGCTGGCGGCGCGATTGGTGTAGCGGCTGTACCGAGCGGTGCATCTACGGGCGAGTTCGAGGCTCTGGAGCTTCGTGACAACGACAAGAATCGCTATGAAGGAAAGGGCGTGACGAAGGCTGTCGACAATGTCAACAACATCATCGCCGATGCGTTGATTGGAAAAGACGCTTCGAATATCTATGAAATCGACAAGATCATGCTCGATCTCGATGGCACAAAAGACAAGTCCAAGCTGGGCGCAAATGCAATCCTGGCGGTTTCTCTGGCCAACGCAAAGGCTGCTGCCAATGAGCAGGGCGTTTCTTTGCATCAGTTCCTGGGCGGTTCTCAGGGCACACAGCTTCCGGTTCCGATGATGAACATCCTGAATGGCGGCGCACATGCGACCAACAGTGTAGATACTCAGGAATTCATGATTATGCCGGCCGGCGCTCCTTCCTTCAAAGAAGGCCTTCGTTGGTGCTCCGAGGTATTCCATGCATTGATGAAGCTGTTGAAGGACGCAGGCCTTGTGACGGCGGTAGGCGATGAGGGCGGTTTCGCTCCGGATCTGAAGGACGACGACGAGACGCTTGGCTACATCACCAAGGCGATCGAGAAGGCTGGATACAAGCCGGGCAAGGACTTCATGATTGCTATGGACGCGGCTTCCTCCGAGTGGAAGGACAAGGAGAAGGGCGTTGGACATTACAAGCTGCCAAAGGCTGGCACCGAGATGACCTCCGACGAGCTGATCGAGCACTGGAAGAAGCTGGTAGAGAAGTATCCGATCATCTCCATCGAGGATGGTCTGGACGAAGAGGACTGGGAAGGCTGGAAGAAGCTGACAGCAGAGTTGGGCGACAAGGTTCAGCTCGTAGGCGACGACCTGTTTGTGACGAACGTAGAGCGTCTGCAGAAGGGTATCGACCTTGGCTGTGCAAACTCCATCTTGATCAAGGTGAATCAGATCGGCTCCCTGACCGAGACGATCGAGGCGATCAAGCTGGCTCACAAGAATGGTATGACCGCTGTGACTTCTCACCGTTCCGGTGAGACCGAGGATACAACGATCGCAGACCTGGCGGTAGCGCTCAACACAGGCCAAATCAAGACAGGCGCTCCGAGCCGTTCCGAGCGTGTAGCGAAGTACAATCAGCTTCTTCGTATCGAGGAAGAGCTGGGCGCAGGCGCTATGTATCCTGGCTTCAAGGCTTACAACGTCAAGAGAGACTGATTTTGACGAAAACGATCTACGGTCGTTTGGGAAAATTCATATAGAGAATGAGGGGATGCAGGACTTTGCGGCATCCCCTTTTGAAAACAACGAAAAAGGGAAGCGGTATAGGCTTCTCTTTTTTTGAAGTAGGGAGAAACGTGTGAAGGAGAAAAAAAATTTAGTTGGAAAAAAGGAATGGCGCGATCTGTTCGAACAAAAGCAGCTGGATACGGCGCAAAACTACATTGTCCGGGGCAATTACAGGGATTTCGAATGCAGCGATGCGAAGGCCAGTGTCAGTGTCGGCGCCAGTACGCGCAATCAATTTCACCCCTATATTACCTTTGCACCGACCTGTTTTACTGAGAATTGGGAGGAAAAGCAGTTTTTCTGCAACTGTTCCCGGGCGAATCCATCGCATTATTCTTCTGCTCAGAAAAAACCCTGTTCCCATGAAGCGGTGCTGCTGTTTTTGTGGGAAAGAGTTCATGGTCCGTGGGAATTTGAAGAGACGGACGAGGAGTACGAGACACGGATTCGGGAAGAGCGGATAGGGCGCATTGAGGCGAAACGCGCCAAACAACAAGCCACGGAAGAGAAGGTCAAGCGAAAAGCTGCGGAATGGTCCTTCGCCAAATATGAAGGGAAAGAGGCGCTGTATTTCGACATTCCTAGTGCGATCCGAAACGAAAAGACCAATCTGTGGGCGCTGCATCGGGGCGAAGAGATTCTAAAAGAGG
>JAFUXY010000133.1 GCA_017477005.1 Lachnospiraceae bacterium
AATAATCCTTTCCGCAAAGCGGGATCATATCTCCGGTTCCGATTTTTCGTTTGATTTCTATGGCAGTTCTTTCCGGGAAAAGCACATACTGGGCTTTGGCAGCCTCGCCCACTACCCATTTCCCCTCCGCGTCAATTCCAACAGCGGATGGGATCACGATGCGGTCATGGGAATCCTGGAGCATCATCGGTTTGCCGTCCTTGATGTACGATGCCTCTGTCGTGGATGTGCCCAGATCAATACCTATAATTTGGTCGCTCATTTTTCACCTCCGTTTTCTCCATTCCATTTGCCCGCGATCACTCTGGCTTTTTTGCGTACCTTCCCCATATAGACGCAGCCGGGCTGTATTACTTCTATCACTTTGCCATCCTTGGACGCATCCGCGACGGCTCTGGCCTCTATCACTTCATGCAGGGAAAGCTCCACTGGCACACCGCTTTGTTCGATCAGGCTTAGTCCGCACAATGCATGTTTCTCGGCCAAGGCGGAGTCCATGACTTCGAACTGCTTCGTCCACTGAGCCCCATCTGCCGATTGAATCAACAACTGACGCATAAAAAAGAACAGTTCTTGGTACTGATCCAGGAGTGACAGGAATTTTTCTTCCTTGTCCCGTCCTTTGGCTGCCTGTTTTCTTGCCGCGCTGCGATCTTTTGCCCGCTCCTCTATAGAGTCGATCAGATTGTCGATGTTGGCGTTGTGCCGCGAGATCTGCGTGAGCAGGGTTTCCTGCCCGGCCGAGGCTTGCGCTTCGATCTGTGCCAGGCCGTTTTCAATGGCGCCCATTCGTTCCGCCAGATTTTCGGAAGCGTTCATCCGTTCGGCAAAATTTTCGGCGGCATTCATTTGTTCCGTCAAATTTTCAGAAGCGTTCATTCGCTTGGCCAACTCTTCGAAGGTGTTCATCTGCCCTGTCAGTTCTTCAAGCCGCTGCAGCAGTGCCGCTTCCCTCTCATCTCGTTCTTTTCGTTTTCCGAACAATTTATTCTCCTTGAAAAATGATCACAACTATTTCGATGTAAAAGCAATTTCCATTATTGCATAAGACAGGGTTGTTTTCAATAGTAGATTCCAGTGCAAAATCCTTCTGTGAGAAAGCAAGAGGGGGTATTACCCCCATTTTTCAACTAAAATTATCAAAATATTCAGAATATTTTATCGAAATACTACTATTATAAAAAAACTTAAAATTTTTCAAAAAACTTGTTGACAAATCCCTTATTGCATGATAATATACAGTCACATCAAACAAGAAGCCAATCGCAGAAGCGATTCAAAGGCATTCCTTTTCAAAACGAAGACACAGTAGGTTGAACTTTACAAGACAAGAGCTGTTTTAGCTACGAAGGAGAAAATCGTTAAAGAATTTTCAAGCGAGGTGTCAGAGATTAGAAGAGGCGAACAACCGAGACAATTCGTATCATCCGAAGGGTGGGAAACCCGAGAAGCGAAGCGGTAGAAAAGGATTGGTTCTTTATTCGGAAGAGCAACGAGAAAACTTAGCCGATCAGGAACGGATAATCGAAGCCGAAAAAACAGATTCGTTGGAATCTTTGAAGATAGATGAATGCGGATGGAACGACAGCGAAAAGGTCTCGGAGAAAGGAGGTACGGTCCCTTGGACAGAGAAGATTTGGAGAATTCCACTGGCTAAGAAAGGATTTCGGAGCTGCGGCACGAAGTCCTTTCTTTTTTTGTGCTGCTCCTTGCAACATGGGGATTCCTTTTGGTATACTAGAAATATGGATACTACTGCAAAAAGAAAACTTCCTGTTTTATATATTGTGATCCCTTGTTTCAATGAGGAAGAGGTGCTTCCGCTGACGGCGCCTCGTTTTCTGGAAGAATTGACGCATTTGATCGACGAGCGCCAGATCGATGAAGCGAGCCGGATTTTTTTCATAAATGATGGCAGCGCAGACAATACCTGGGAACAGATCTGCGCATTGGCCAAAGAGGATCCGCATTTTATCGGGGCGAGCCTCAGCCGCAATCGCGGCCACCAAAACGCCGTCCTGGCGGGGCTGATGGAGGCCAGGGAGCGCTGCGATGTTACTATTTCCATTGATTGCGACGGGCAGGACGACATTCATGCGATGGATGAGATGGTGCAAAAATACACAGAGGGCTGCGAGGTCGTGTATGGCGTGCGCGCTTCCCGGGAGACGGATACCTTTTTCAAGCGGTTCACGGCGGAGGGGTTTTATCATTTCCTCAGCGCTATGGGAGTGGACACTGTGTTCAACCATGCGGATTATCGTTTGATTTCTTCGCGGGTGCTTGACGAATTTGCGCAGTTTGGGGAGGTCAATCTGTTTTTGCGAGGGATGATTCCGCTGGTCGGTTTTCGGAGCGCCGAGGTGTATTACGCGAGAAACAAACGCCTGGCGGGAGAATCGCATTATCCTCTTTCCAAAATGCTGGCGCTGGCGCTCGATGGCATTACCAGTCTGTCGATCCGACCTATCCGGCTGGTGCTGTTTTTGGGCATCCTGTTGGCGGGGTTTAGTCTGGTGGGGATCGCCTGGGCGATTTTTCAGGCAGTTTCGGGCCATGTGGTGCCGGGTTGGGCCTCGATGACCTGTATTATTTGCTTTTTTGGCGGCATTCAGCTTCTATCTTTGGGCATCATCGGCGAGTACGTTGGCAAGATTTATCTGGAAGTCAAGCGCCGGCCGCGTTATATTATCAGTGAACGTACCTATGAGGAATGAGGTGACTGAACGGTTACGGAATGAGGAACACGCGACTGAACGGCACTTCCTCGATATGAAAGGACATTCGGTATGCCCCGAATACACTATTTGTATGGCAAATTTCAAAAAACGGTCGTCCTTTTTTTGACAGCGGTTTTTCTGTGGATCGGCATCGGCAGTCTCAAAGAGTTGGCTGCGGTTCGCTTGATCGATGCGAGCTATGATGGGTTTTCGCTGTTTCTGGGTCTGTTCGCGTCCGCTCTTCTGCTTCTGCTGTTTCGCGTGGGATTTCTGTGGATTGACCGGGAGCCGTCGATGCGCAGGCAGTATGGGATCGCGGCTTTTCTCT
>JAFUXY010000134.1 GCA_017477005.1 Lachnospiraceae bacterium
CGCCTACCGACTGCGGTACTATGATGCGGTTCGGATGGCGACGCAGTTGGGGCTTGTGGCTTCATTACTATTGCATTTGATTTCAAACATCACGCCGCTGCGAATTGCCTTGGGGATTCAGGAGCGGAAAAATTTGCAGATTGACGTGCTGCTGGTTCTTGCGATCCTGCTGTTGGTGGCAGGACTGGCATTTGTCGTGTATTACATTCGATGGCAGGTAATCCTATGAATCTTCCTTATAAAAACATCATTCACCGCCCGGTGCGCAGCGCAATCCTGATCTGTCTGGCGGCGGCGCTTTCGTGTTCGGTCTTTGCGGGCTCGCTTCTGGTGGGGGCGCTTCGCAATGGATTTGCGTCGCTGCAGGCCAGGCTCGGGGCGGACATCATGGTGGTGCCATATGAGGCGGCGACCAAATCGAGCCTGGAAAACATTCTCTTGCAGGGGAATACCGGGTATTTCTATATGGATGGCAGTCGCTACGACGAGGTGGCGGAACTGGACGGGATTGGCAAAATCACGGCGCAGTATTATCTGGCGAGTGCCAGCGCAAGCTGTTGTTCGATCCCGGTGCAGATCATCGGCTTCGATCCGGCCACGGATTTTGTGATCACGCCCTGGATCAAAAAAAGTAATGGTAATATGCCTGGTTATCTGGACGTGGTGGTTGGCAACGATCTGAACGCCTTCGTCGGGGATGAGCTGACATTTTACGGAACGACGGTGCGTGTGGCGGCAAAGTTGGACAAGACCGGGACGAATTACGATACTGCCGTTTTTGCCAATCGGGACACGGTCGAGACCCTGATCCGATCCTCGCAGGACAAAAAATTGAATGAATACGGAAATCGGGACGCAGGGAACGCCGTGTCCTGCGTGTTGGTGGATGTGGCGAAGGACAGGGAGGTCGAGGAGGTTTTGAACGACATCAACGTCCACGTCAAAAGGGTAAAGGCCGTGCGCACGAAGAACATGATCTCCGGTATCGCGCGCAGCCTGGCGGGAGTGTCGGAGGTCGCCAAAGCGTGGATGATCGCGACGTGGGTGCTGGTGATTGGCATTTTGGCGGCGGCCTTTGCGTTGATTACAAACGAGCGGAGGGAAGAATTTGCCGTACTGCGGATGGTCGGAGCGTCGCGGAAAAAGTTGTTTGGGTTGGTCTTGGCAGAGGGTGCGCTGCTGGGGTTGGCGGGAAGTCTGGTCGGAGTGGCGGCAGGGGCTTTGTGCGTGCTGCCATTCTCGGGTTTCATTGAGCAAAAGCTGGGGCTGCCCTTTTTGCTGCCGAATGGCATAGGAATTTTGGGAGCAGGCGTTGCGGCAGTTCTTCTGACTGGTCTTTCGGCGGCGATCACGTCGGCGGTCGCGGCATATCGGGTGACAAAAACGGACAGGATAGTCGTATGAGAATAGAAGCAAAAGAGATTCGCAGGGATTTTCTGCGAAAGGGTCGCGGCACCAATATACTGACTGCGGTGCAGGAATGTAATATTACCTTTGAATCTGGTACATTGTCGATGATCGTGGGGCGGTCGGGAAGCGGAAAAAGTACGCTGCTGCATATGCTGTCCGGAGTATTGGCTCCGACGGCCGGGAAGGTGCTCTACGAGGGAGAGGATTTGTTCGCGATGCCGGATGAGCGGCGCAGTGCGTTTCGGAACCGGCATATTGGGTTTGTTCCGCAGGGGGCCGGCGGCATTGCGTCTTTGACAGTCCGGGAAAATATTTTGCTTCCGGTGTCTCTGTTTGGGCAGCAGAAAGAGGGGGCATCGAAGGACGCCACCCCGGAGAAATCGGGTTCGAAGGGTCTGCACTTGGGAGAAGCTGGTTCGAAGGGTCTGGGTTTTGAGAAAACCAGTTCGGCGGATGCTTTGCAGAGAGCCGAAGAATGGATGCAGCTGTTTGGGATTACCACGCTGGCGGATGCCCGGCCCAGCGAATTGTCAGGCGGCGAGCTGCGGCGGATGGCGATTGCCCGGGCTTTGATCCAAAACCCTGAGGCTATTTTTGCGGATGAGCCGACCGGCGATTTAGACGACGAAAACACGAGGCTGGTGTTCGAAATGCTTCGCCAGGCGGCGAAGGACGGTGCGGCTGTGGTCGTGGTGACTCACGAAAATGAGGGCGAACGCTATGCCGATCGCCTGTATCGAATGAATGCAGGAGTGTTGACGGAGGAGTGAGCTTTAGAATGAGTGATAGCGGTAATGCTCCTGCGACGAATATCATCGGAGCTGGTCTGACCGGATTGTCCGCGGCGCTCACGCTTGCAGGGCAGGGGCGAAAATCGCGGCTGATCTCGGTGCAGTCGTCGGAGAGGGCGCAGTCGAATCTGGCGGAAGGCGGTATCAACGCAGCACTGAATGTTTCCGGCGAGATGGATTCTGTAGAAGAGCATTTTGCCGATACGATGCGGGCTGGTTGCTACCTGGCTGATCCGATAATGGTGCGACAGTTGACAAAAGCGGCGCCGCAGATTGTGCAAAAGCTGCAGCGTTTGGGTGTGCCGTTTGCGAAGGAGGATGGCCGTATTTTGCAGCGTTATTTTGGCGGGCAAAAGAAAAAACGGACAGCCTTTGTGAAAAGCAGCACCGGAAAGGCGTTGATGGCGGCGATGATCGATGCGGTGCGCCAATACGAAGTGGCTGGACTGGTGGAACGATATTCGCACCACTGCTTCGAGCGACTTTTTATTCACGAGGATCGATGTCTCGGGGCGCAGTGCCGGGATGCGTACACGGAGGAGAGAAAAGCGTTTCCGGGACCGGTTATTGTCGCGGCGGGTGGGATGAACGGCATGTTTTTCGGACATACGACAGGGACGACGGCCAATACCGGATCGGTTACAGCGAACTTGTTTGAACAGGGAGTGGTTCTTTCGAATCTGGAATTTATACAGTATCATCCGACTACCGTATCCATTCCGGGCAAACGGCTTTTGATTTCGGAAGCGGCTCGCGGAGAGGGCGGTCGGCTGATGATCATGCGGGACGGCAGGCCTTGTTATTTCATGGAGGAAAAATACGGGCCGGATGGGAACCGAATGCCAAGGGACGTGATATCGAGAGAGATGGCGCTGCTTTCGGAGGATGTTTTTTTGGATCTGCGGGGATTGTCGCAGGCGATTTGGGAGCGGAGATTGCCGGATCTGCGGGACGAAATCCAGCATTATCTGGGGATGGATCCAGCGA
The DNA here is from genome assembly GCA_017477005.1 of Lachnospiraceae bacterium. Classification (GTDB taxonomy): domain Bacteria; phylum Bacillota; class Clostridia; order Lachnospirales; family Lachnospiraceae; genus RGIG4930. The sequence goes on from JAFUXY010000134.1 coordinate 3,189, forward strand.
AGGAGCCAGTGCCGGTGGCGCCAGGGATCCATTATTGTATGGGCGGCATACGGGTGGACGAGGGGCATCGGACGAATCGGTCGTTTTTGTACGCGGCCGGGGAGTGTGCCTGTGCCTACCACGGAGCGAATCGGCTGGGTGGAAATTCGCTGCTCGGAGCGATTTTCGGGGGTCGCTGCGCGGCAGAATCGGTGATGAAGGATCTGGCCGGAGCATCAAAAGGGAATGGAAATGCAAGAAGAATCGAGGCTTCAAATAGTAATGAAAATGCAGGAAAGACTAGGTTTGCCCAAGCCTCCGATGATGAAAATGGGATGGAGTTTTTGAATGGTGCCGAGGAAATCATGAGTTTGCAAATTGCCGCCTATTCTTCCCTGTCCTGTGACGAGCAATCCATTGAGAAAAAAATGGAAGAGGCGTTGTTTTCGGGGTTGTCGATCCTGCGGAATGAAGAGAGGCTGACCCAGGCGCATCAAACTATCCTCCAATTATACAATAGGAAGGAAACTCTCTCTGACGAGCTGCGAGCCAGGCTGCATTTGGCGGAGGCGATGCTGCTGTCCGCACTCGAACGAAAAGAATCGCGGGGGGCGCATACCAGAATGGATTATCCCGAGACCAAAGATGCGTTCCGTGCGCAGACGTGCGCGAAGTGGGAGGCGGGTAGGGTTGGTATTACCTTTGAGAAACGTGCATTATGATAATAAGGAAAGAATTGATCATTCGTCGCCAGCAGAAGAAGGACGCTGCACCGTACTGGGAGTCGTTTTCCTTTGAGACAGAAGAGGTGGGTGCTACGGTGGCGACAGCGTTGACGGAGCTTGTGCGGGAGCATTCAATTGGATGGGAGTGCAGCTGCCTACAAAAGAAATGCGGCGCCTGCGCCATGGTAATCAACGGCGTGTCCAGGTTGGCCTGCGATACGAAACTGGTGGATTGCAAAACAGATGCGATCCGTCTGGAGCCCCTGAAAAAATTTCCGGTGGTGCGGGATCTGATCGTGGATCGGTCGGCGATGATGGAACGGCTGAAGGAACTGTCCGTGTGGTTGGAGACGGATGGGGGAAGTTCAGAAAAACTGGTGGAGAGAAAATCGGAAGATGTTGGCGAGGGCAAGGCAGGCAGGCTGCGTTTGCGGAAAGAGTCTGAGAGTGCGGATGAGATTGCCTACGAAGCGTCGAAGTGTCTACAGTGCGGGCTTTGTCTGGAAATCTGTCCGAATTTTGCGGTAGGCGCGGCGTTTTCTGGAATGGCGGCAATGAGCCCGATGACCAGGCTGATTGTTTCGGCGCCCAAGGAGCAGAGAAAACAATTAGCCCGGGATTATGAAAAAAGCGTGTACGCAGGATGCGGAAAGTCACTGGCCTGCAGGGAAGTCTGCCCGGCCGGAATCAATATAGACAGGCTGATGTCGCGGAGCAATGCGGCAGCGATTTGGGGACGTTGGAATTAAACGAGGAGAAACGGTATGTTTTTTTGGAAGAAAAATGGAATTGTGGCAGCGTTGCTGGCACTGTCTCTGCTGTTGGCCATTGGCTCGGTTCAGTGGTTTCACGCCTGTGGGTCGACCGAAGATGGTGCCTGGATGAGCTGTCATTGGGCGCAGCAGGCAGCAGCGGCTCTCGGGTGGCTGCTTTTTGTGCTGTCGCTCGTCGCTTTCGCCGCCCCCGCGCGCCTGGGACTGCGCAAAGGAATCTATGCGGCGCAGCTTGGGATCGCATTACTAACAGCCTTATTTCCGGGGACTATTATCCCGTTGTGTATGATGGACACTATGCGCTGCCACACGATTATGCAACCGGCTGTCCGGATCCTCGCAGTCCTAGTGGC
>JAFUXY010000135.1 GCA_017477005.1 Lachnospiraceae bacterium
CGACATATGGGTCTCTTGTCCATACATCTTGTAGGTAATGCTGTAATTGGTCACATCCACGAGAAGGAAGATATCCAGCCCCCGAATAGACTCCTGAATCACGCCCTTTCCTTCCCCCGAACCAAAACGAGGTGCTTCTGCGTCCACAAGGAAGGTTTTTCTCTCATAGGTCATTCGCGTGATCTCATCGAGTCTGTGGTGGCCTCTGCGGTGGCGCCATTTGACCAGATACTCATCCACCTTCTGGGCGCGATCCCTGAAAGAATCCAAAGCGATGATCCCCAAAGGTCCCTTCGGTTTTCGCATCATCAACGTGTCGTCATTTCTTGGCATGTTCTGCCTCCTCTCCGTGTCATCGTACCCCTGCTTTCAAAATGCGGATATCCGGCCCGGCCAATTTCAAGGGTATATAGTATTCTACAAACCGCGAAACCATGCGCTCGGTATAATTTTCGCCGAGCTCCACCAGCTCGAGGTTTGTGGATATCAATGTAGAAACCCTGCGGCGGATCCGCTCATTCACGAGCTCAAACAGCCACGAGTTCGTCATTGCCGTGGCAAATTCAGTCCCCAAATCATCAATAATCAATAAATCGCACGAAAACAGCCTCTCAAATTCGTCTGCGGAACGCTCATCCCTCGAAAACGCCTCTTTTTTCATCGTAGCAAACAGCTCGAACGCTGTCAGATAATAGACCGCATACCCTTTGGACAGCAGCTCTCCGCCAATGCAGCTTGACAAATGGGTCTTCCCCGTCCCGGTCTTCCCGATCAAAAGGAGGTTTTCAAACGATGTGTCAAATTGCGACACAAAGAGCCTCGCCCTCTTCAAAGCCAATGCCGCGAGCTCCTGGGATGAACGCCCCAACGTCTCCTCGATAAAATCTTCCGGATAAAACTCCAACTAAAAATCATGCAGGCTGTGCCCCTCCAACTGATCCGTATGGCTGTCGCCGAACAACTCGAGCGAAAGCTGCGAGAAACAAGAGCAACGCTTTCCATTGACATAGCCCGTATCCTGACATACTTCACAGACAAAGGGCACCTCCAAAAAATCCTCGTCAAATCCAGCCTTCCCCATCGCCCGGATCTTCTTCTGATGCAGCTTCTGAATTTTCTGGATATTTTTGTTTTCTCCTTTTGCCACAGAGCGACCCAGCCTCCTGCCTACTTCCGCAATCGCCATCCGGCGAATCTCGTCCTCCATCTCAGCCACCTCGGGCAGCCTTGCATAAAGCCGTTTCTTGCGCCGCTCGATCTCCAGTCGGCGAACCGACTGCCGTTCATCGTACACGCCCATGATCTGATTGTACTGCTCGTCTGAAAGAGCCATCTCATCCCCCTATTGCTGTTGGATCAGCAGGTTTTGAATCATGCCGTAATCATACCCATGCTCGCTGAAATTGTGAAAACGATCCCCCTTCTTCGTTTGCGAAGCGGATTTTTTTGTCTTTTTCGTCTGCGCCGCCTGCTGCTTGTGTTCCTCATCGAGCGTCCGGATCTTCTCGAGCGAGTAGGCACCCTCCTTCTGCCAGCTCTTCAGGATCGTATCTGCATACTGGAAGCTTGGCCGCCCGGTCTTCAAGATCGTGCGCCTGCAAGCCTCCCCGATCAATTCCTGGGAGAAGCCATACTGAGACTGCCATTTCTCGAGGAACCCCCGCTCGGTCGGGGTCAGCCCCCTGTCGGAGATTCCAAACTCCACCGCCACGACGCTGCTCCGGCTCTCGAAGGATGCGGCCGACTCCTTGGCCTCCTCGACGGTTGAAATCCCTCGCTCCGCCCAGTTGACCGCCACCCGATTCATATACGGAATGCTCTTGTGTCCCCGCTCAAGACAGTACTCCACCAGATATACGATGAGATCCGACGACAGCCCCATCCGGTCATACCAAAACAGCACCGTATCACTCTCTGTCGGCGACAGAGGCCGCCCCATATAGGTCTCTGTCACACAAAGCATCTCCCGCACATCCTGATTTTGTCCGAGTGCCGCCATCTCCTCGGCGGAAAACCCAGCATCCGCAGAAAACCCGGCTCTTGCGGCATTCCTGCGCCGCTCCTCGATCGAAACGACCTTGTCCTCCTGTGCCGGAATCCTCCTGTCCATCCTCGCCGGGATCTCCCTCTCATCCCGCGAAGAAATCAGCCTGTCCTCCCGCAGCGAGACCTTCGCCTCCGTCGGCTCCACCACACAGATCCCCGACAAGTTCCCATTCTCGCCAAATTCCAGCCCCAAAAGGCCCTCCTTCTCCCAGTAACGCAACGCCCTGGAAATATCCCTTTGAGTGTGGTCGAGCGCATCCGCCATGCCGGAAATCGAAAACTCCATCCTTGAATCGCCCAAGCACCGGAGCAAATAGAGATACACCTTCACATATTCCCCATTCGCCCGTTTCATGTACGAATCAATAAACACGTTGGACACGCGTGTCGCAGCCTTTGGCCCGGCCGCATGCAATAGTACCTCTGCCATAGTCTTCCCCTCCTGCCAACCCATCATAACACAGCTTGCCCAAACTGAAAAGAGATGGGTTCTCAACATCGACCCTTGACAGTGTGCCTCCCACCCAATGTGGATAATGTGGATAAGTCCTCTCCACCGCACAAACAGCGGATTTTTCTTCCACATTGCTTTGGGGATAATTCGACCTCCACTTTTCTGTGAAAATGTGGATAACTCAACCTCTCAACAGAGAATCTGCGACTTTTACTACATCTCCGGCCCCCATTGTTATCAACAAATCGCCCGTTGATGAAATTTTTTTCAAAAATTTTTCGGCCTCGTCAAAATCGGCAAAACAATGACATTCCTTCGCTCGACACTCAGTTGATCCTTCTTTCATCTTCTTCTCAATCAACGCCGCGATATCCTCCGAATGCACCCCGTAGATATCCTCTTCCCTGGCTGGATAGACCGGGCAAAGCCCCACTACATCCGCCGTAGACAGCACCTCGGCGAAATCCTCGAGGAAGGCCTTTGTGCGGGTGTAGGTATGCGGCTGAAAAACAACCACCAGGCGATTCTGCGCCAAGGAACGCGCCGCCGCGATCGACGCCGCGATCTCGGTCGGATGATGCGCATAATCATCATATAGATGCGCGCCGTTGACATCGCCCCGGTATTCAAACCGCCGTTTGATCCCGGTAAACCGCCCCAGCGCCTCCACAATAATCTGCCACTCAATCCCCATCGCTCTGGCAATCGCAATAGCTGCCAATGCGTTTCCAACATTGTGCCTGCCAGGCACCAACAGACGGATTTCTCCAATATTTTGCCCCTTCTCGATTACCGAAAAAACCGTGGCAGGAGCCGCAGCCAATGGCTTTTCATCTCGAAAATCCCTTGTTTCTCCTGCATCTTTTGCACTTATTACATGTACATTTTCAGCATAGTAATCACAGGCTTCGTCCCCAAAAGTCAAAATTTGACACTCCAGGCCCTCTAAGATCTCCTTCCGGTCCGGGATCGCTCCGTTAATCACCAGCGTGCCATCCGCGGCCGTATTTTCGGCATAACGCCGGAAGCTGCGGCGCACATCCGCCAGGTCACTGAAGAAGTCCATATGATCCTCTTCAATATTTAAGATTACATTAAATTTTGGGTAAAAATCGTGATAACTATTGGTGTATTCGCAGGCTTCCGTCAGAAACATCTCGGAATCTCCAACATAGATATTGCTGCGGATCACAGGGAGGATCCCCCCTATGGATATGGTTGGCTTTTTGCCTATTTTTGATCCGTCAAGGAGCAAAATCTCCCCGATCATTCCCGTCGTCGTTGTCTTGCCATGCGTGCCCGCGACCGCCACCGATTGTGGGTACGTCCGCATCAACGTGCCCAAAAACTCCGCCCTCGTCATCATCGGAATACCGGCATCCTTGCACGCCGCGTACTCCGGATTGTCTGGATGAATAGCCGCCGTATAAACGACCAAATCAATGCCGTCGGAAATATTTTCGGCCTTCTGTGGATAGAAAACCCTTGCGCCCCGCTCCTCGAGATGCTTCGTGATATCGGACGGCGTATTGTCCGAACCGGACACCTCAAACCCCCGGTCCAGCAAAATCTCCGCCAAACCACTCATCGAAATCCCGCCAATTCCCATGAAATGCACATGCTGCGGGCGACTGAAATCTACTTCTTTCATCTTCTTCTCCTTGTTGTAAACGAAAATAGAGTTTCTTATTTTAGATAACTAATATACACATTTCCATTGGCTGCGAACAGCTCCTGCGCGTCGTCGAGCCCCAGCTTCTTGACATCGCCCGACCCAGGCTCGTAGACGTAGACATTGGCCGCATCATAACCAACCAACACCACTGCGTCGTCCGTCCCTGTCCTCGCGTACACCGTGCTGCCGCAGTTCACAAAATACAGAACCTCGGACAGACTGCATCCACTCAGGTCTAGGATCGTTGCCTTCTTCAACGCATTGCCAAGGATCGTCGTCGGACTCTGCCCCGAAGCCAACAAGGTATGAACCTCCACATTTTCCCCCTCGTAGACCAGCATAGCGGACAAAGCCTTCGCCGACAGCGAAGCATCCGCATCCGACGACCCGACCGCCAATCCAGCGAACGGATTGACATAAGCCGTCCGCGTCCGCTTCCAAATATTCGTCTGCTTGTTGTCGATAACCACGCCCATACGCCGGTCAGCCGACTTCACCGCTGCTGTCACGCTTGTTGAAGCAAGAATTACCTCGTTCCCGACATACACATAATAATTCTCGTGCACGTCCGACACATCGAGCGTCGCCACCGCTGCCAGATCCGAGTCCGACATCGCCACGCGCCGGATCGAATATTCCTTCATGTCCTCGAGATCCGACATCTTCGCCATCGTAATCGCCGTCACAACACCCTTCACCTGCTCGGGCACCATACTGATCGAAACGGCCTTGTTCGGCTCCCCGGAGCTGTCCTGAATCGTATCATCCAATGCCTTCTCGTATCCGCCATCCTGATTTTTTGACACCCGCGACATAAACAATGTGTAAGAATTGGAGGTAATATCCGACACATAATATCCCGGCTTTTCGTACTCCTTCAGTATCTTTCCCTTCTTGCTGTCGATTTCCCGGATCGCAATTTTGTAGCAGGGATAGATACGATTCCCAGCTGCGTCTAACCCGATATCGTCCTCCCGCACAAACCCGTAGGTGAAATCGTCCTCCAGAAAAGACAGCGGCCGCAGCAGCTCGTTTGGTTGATCCGTGCTTATATTGAAAGACGATTCATCTTCTAAATCCATTATGGTAATATTTTTTGCCGCTTCATTCTCGTCAATCCACGCAATATATCGCCCCGAGAGCGACACAGCGTACTGCTCATTCTGCAGCCCCGTCAGCATCTCCCGGGTCGCAGCCGTCTGTGAATCGATCCTCGTCAGCGTCCCATCCATCATGACATAGAAGGCTCCCCTGGCGCTCTTGTACAACAGCTCCGAAAAGCTCGCCTCCAAAATCGGATACGGCCTCGTGACCGCGATGAACGCCTGCTCCCGGACGATGCTTTCCCCCGCATCGTAGTGGTAGAGACTGATCCCGCTGTAGCCCTCCCGCTTTCCGCCATTCATATAGCCGTACACCGCAAAATCCAGCGCGCCGTTTTCATCGATGTCCAAGATCCGAATCCCATGCTGATCATAATTCGCATGCACGTCCGTCAGGTATTTTTTGCCACGAAACGAAAACACCCGCCACATCCGCTTGGTGTTTTCATTGAATTCGAACAGCTCACCAGCCTGGACGAAGGCGGCCACCGTCCCCGTATCGTTCGACAGATAACGAAAATCCGGCGCCGCCGCGCCCACTGCCAGCACATTTTGAAGCGCCACGAACGACTCGCCCGCGACCTCCTCCATCGTCCGCTCATAGTCCAACAGGTACATCCGGTCGTCGGTGTAGCGCACCTTGAAATACTCATTGACATTGTAGAGGTTTTTCGCCTCATCATAACGCTGGTAATCATAGATGATCGCCGCGTAATCCTCCCCGATCTCAGAAAACCGCACGACTGGATCGGCGGCAAGCTTTCCCTCGAACGCCTTCCAACTGATCTGCGACAGAGAAGAATGAATCGTCACGACGGACAGCGTGTCTTCATCCTGCCCCGCTTCGGGCTCCAGATATTCCTCGAGCGCGCTGGCGTCCCCGGATATCGCCGTCTCGTGAAAATATTTCGCAAAATCCAGGCAATCCTTGATATGGGTATTTTTTGGCTGCATAACCCTCGTATAATAACGAACCGTCTGCCCGTCCACCTCCAGGGAGATCACCAACTGATACTCTTCTCCCTGCTCGATCAAATTGGACAGCGTCAGCCTGGCCTTTTTTTCATTTCCATTTTTTTTGAGCGAAGGCACCTGCTCCTCCGCGATCTTTCGCTCTGTGTCGAGACTTCGGATTTCATACGACAGGTTCTTGCTCGGGCTACCGTACTCGGAGACGATCAGCCCCAGTGTGCGATCCTCCCCCACCGGTATCAGCGACTCCCGCATGTAGCAGCCGTCCATCTGCGTCAGATACCCGTGCATCTGCGTGAGCCTGTTGCCCTCCGTCTCCACGGACAAAATCGGCAGCGTTCCCACGGCGAGCGCCTGTTTTTCGTCTTTCGGACTGTAATTCAACAGTACTTCAAAAAACGCCAACGCCGCCAAAAAAATCACCAGCAACAGGATGACCCGTTTCCGAACATCATAGGAGACCCCGTTGTCCCGAAATGTAAGTGTATTATTGTTGTTATTCATGCGCCTGCTTCCTTGACGATTGATTACAGAAAAAATATAATATATCCGACTCCATACATTACCATTATAATAGAAGAAAGATTTTGTGGCAAGGCACTATCTGCTGTGCTGCGCCATTTCGAGGTTTTCTATGAAACAAACGCTTCAGACCGCGTCCGCCTTTTTCAATCGCCATCTCATCGGAGCGCATATTGCGCTGTCCTTTTTTGTCTGTTTTATGCTCGAATGGCTCTCGCGGCACTCCTTCATCTCGGCCTGGTACTTTGTGACCGAACACACCGGCCCCTATTTGTTCAATTCCTACGTGATTTTCGTCGTATTTTCTCTCGTAATATTAGTAAAACGGCGTACCTTCTTACGCATGGTCATTCTCGCGATCTTTGCGATGTTCGGCATCTCGAATTGTGTCATTCTGTTCAACCGCGTCACACCGTTCGGCTTCACCGACCTGAATATGATCGCCGATCTGCTGACCATGCGAAACACCGGTTACTTTACGCTCGAACAGGCGATCCTCTCTTTCGCCGCTATTGCGATCTATTCCGCGCTGATGGTTCTTCTCTTTCGGAAAGGCGCCATGCAAACGCCAAAACTGGCGCTTCCCATTCGAACCGCGATCGTAATAGGACTTTTCGCCTCGGTTCCGATCACGACAGCGGCACTGCTGCAGGTCGGTGTGCTGACCTCTTATTTCGGAAATCTGGCGCAGGGCTATTTGGATTATGGTTATGTGTACGGATTTTCGACAAGCATGCTCGGACGAGGGATGAAAAAACCATCGAATTACCGCAAAGAAAAAATCCGCTCTATCGTGCGAAAGACGGATATGGGGCCGTCTGAAATCGATGGGAACGAAGGGCCGAACATTATTATTGTTTTATTAGAATCTTTTTTCGACGTGTCCGAAGCGAAATTCATCCACACCTCCGAAGACCCGATTCCGTTCTTCCACCAATTGGAGCAGAACTACTCCACCGGTCATTTGAAGGTGCCGGTCGTGGGCGCCGGAACCTGCAACACAGAATTTGAAATCCTGACCGGCGGCTCCTGCCAGTTCTTCGGGCCCGGCGAGTATCCGCAGAAGACGATCCTGAAAAAGACCGATTTTGAAAGCATCGCTTCCGATTTGAATACAATTGGTTATGGAACCCACGTCGTCCACAACAACGGCGGCAATTTTTATAGCCGGGCGAACGCTTTTTCGATGATGGGATTCGACAGCTTTACCTGCAAAGAAATGCTCGATATTACCGATTATACGCCGATTGGCTCGTGGGCCACCGATGATATACTGACGCAGGGCACATCGTGGACTCTTGATTCAACGCCACAGTCCGACTTCATTTATACGATTACTGTGGAAGGACACGGGGATTATCCCAAGGAAAAGCTATTTGACGAGCCGATTCAGGTGGAGTGCAAGGGAAAAGACGAAGCTCTTTCGAATATGTGGGAATA
>JAFUXY010000011.1 GCA_017477005.1 Lachnospiraceae bacterium
AAGATACAAAATCTGCTGTCACAGAGTCTTCCAAACACTTGTCATAAAGCGCTGCATTTATACGCCTCAACTCATAACCTTCTGGCAGCATCCGAATATTATTTTTCAACAAAGAACTATCAAATTGCGTATCTTTCTTGATCGCATATCTTGTCACTTTCTTTGCTTCGGGATACACCTCCTCGATTATTTCCTCCCATGCCTTGTTTTGAGGAACAAAGATCCCAAATCCATCCGGCTTATTCTCCACTAGCTCCCGATTTGGTTCTCCTGCGAAAAAACGAAAACATCCCACAGAAGCGAGGGCTGAGGTCGGCTCGCATCTGTCCACAACATAGATGTTTCCCATTACCTTTTGCATGCAGGTATAAACAAACGTTTCCTCCCATCCCTCAAACAGATTCTTTGCTTTTAATGTATCTGTCAATTTGTAAATCATATGAATACCATTTTCTGGATCAGAGACCGCAGTTTCATTACATCAACCCATTGATATACTCCGTCAATTTCTCCCGGTCAAAGTAATTTTTCACATCCGTAATCGGTACGTCCGGCTCCACGCCCTGATCGATCAAATAATAGCTTCCGTTTTTCACCGTGGCCAAAGCCTTCATTCCCGAAATATTCAAAAAGGTACCATCTGCGCAGACAGTCGACGCCACCATGCAGGCACCGCCGCCGGAGGTGTGTCCAATCAGCGTTACCTTCCCTGATTCCTTGAACAGATTCGGGAGCAAATTTCCGCAGGAAAAACTCACCGGACTCTCGAGACAGTACACCTTGTATTTCTGCAAATCCAGCGCGTCCTCCTTTGTAATCTTGCCGTCCAAATTGACATCCGCTTGATAACCAACGCTGTACTGGGCCTTGGTTTTGGGGATAACAACGCTGAAATTGGCGGTTCCCAAAATCCAGGCGCTGATGTAGACAGCCACATCCGCGGTTCCGCCTTGGTTGCAGCTCAGATCGATCACTACGTTTTCAATCGGGCTATTTTCCCTTGTAATCTGGCGGTTGGCATACACGACCAGCGCCCGAATGTCCTCCCCGATATACTTCTCCAGATGCTTTTCCACCTTCTTGCTGTAGAAATCCAAATCGTCCCTCGCTGTAAAATGATCAAAGGTAATGTACGCCGTATTGCCGACTTCCATATAGGGGACAGGAACTCCCTCTTCATCCATGCAATCGGTGCCCATTCTTGTCATATAAAACTGGCGGAAGATGTCCAAATATTCCCGAATCGATCCTGCCACATTGACGGTGTTTTCTACCCTCCCACCATCTTCGCTTATCGTCACCGCATAACTCCGATCCTCGCCTGCGTAGGGGCTTGCCGATCTTATAATGCTGTGCAGATCGCCAAAATAACCGTAGACAAGCTCCGCTAATGCATCGTCCACTGTCGTCGGATCTGTGGACAGCAGCTTTTCCTTCAACCCAGTGATTTCCAGATATTCATCAAATCCGGAATCAATATTGTGCTCATCCCGAAGGCCATAATTTCCGCTCAAAAAAAGCACCAACTCCCAGTAATTGAAAGCCGCCAGTTCGGGTGTCAGCTCGGACGGCTTGATATCATAATAAATATCCTGCAAAGTCTTTCCGTCCCCATCCTCTACGTCGCTTTCCAGTCCGTCTTCCCCCATCAAAAAGAGCCGTTCTTCATTGTAGACCAGAAAGCCCTCGGTCGTAGGGCTAACAAACAGATCGTTGAACGTGGCAATTGGCAGGTAGCCCTTTTCATCCTCGAAATAAATGGGAATATGGTAATCCTCCAAAATCAGAACCAAGGGATAACCACTCCTGCCAAAATTATTCTCCTCGTCTACCCGGCTGAGCAGATTCACCAGCTTTTCCCCGTCCTTGCCGGTCTTGACACTGCCGTCCTCGTTGCGCTGCCATACATCGTCCGAGACCACATCGGTCGCGCAAATCGCTTCCGGCGCCCGGTCAAAAAGATACAGATCATTGAAGTCCATTTCCCCTTCTTCAAAATCAATGTAAACGGTGGACCCATTGTCTCTTTCTACCCGAAAGGTGCTTCCTTCATAGCCGAAGTCATAGGAATAATCTGGATTGCGCGCCTGCTGCATATCCCGCAGGATGGAAAAAAGCTCGCCGACCTCCATATAGGCGACAGAATCGTTTCCATTGAAGAATTGCACCGTTTTTTCACCGATGTTGGCCGCGTCGCCCTGATAGAACGGAACCGTTTTTTCGCCTTTCGACTCGACCTTCACCACACCGCCCTGCGGAGCCTGCGCATCCACTTCCTCTGCCGCGCTTTCGGTGTCCCCGGCTTCCTCCGTTTCGCTTTCGCCATCCTCCGTTTTCCCTGTCGCACTTTCGCCATCTTCTGCTGTACCGCCCCACTCTTCCGCTTTCTCGGCCTGCTCCGTCTCCATCGTTTTTTCTGCCGGAGCCGCCGCGCCACAGCCGGAAAAAATACTCAAAAGCAATGTCGCCGAAAGAAAAATCGAACCATACCGTTTTGCCATTTTTGACCACATCATCCGAAAACCTCCTGGTCTTTATACAACTTTATTCCCGCTTTTACATATCGACTGGTTACAAGTATAATTTACAATAGTTCAACGGGTATGTCCATTATAATTTATAAAGACTATAGAAAAACTTATAAGAAACATCGCTTTAATCAGCATTTCCTTAAATTTTGCTTGTACTATTCATCGTTTTCCTATATACTTTGGCTATGACTACAAAGAAAAACTCACGCAATCGGATAGATTGGCACGCAGGGTTTGCGGGCGGATTGGAAATATCACTGCGGGATTACGCCAACCATATTGATATTGAGCGTGAGCATCTTCTGACAAAGGAATCGCCTCGAGTAGACTTTCTTGTCATCAAAAAAGATGCCGCGACGGTTATCGACAATGCGATAGGGCGGGCGTTTCGCAAATCCTTATCCCGGAATTTATCTGGTAGAGAAATTTGTTCCGATACCGTTACAGATTATTGTTACGAAAGAATTGGATGAGGATGTTTTTCGAGCTCTTCGGATTTTGACGCCAAAAGCTGACAAAGACGAGGTGCGGCAGTTTTTGCGGGAGACACATTTTCTTTCCACGGCAAGTTTGCGAGAAGATGTTCGGGCGGTTTTGCGAGCCAGCGCCTCCGCCAACCGCAGTTTGTATGACGAGATAAGAAGGGAGCCGAGCATGAAAAATTTTTGGGATGAACTCACGGACGAAGCAAGAGCAGA
>JAFUXY010000136.1 GCA_017477005.1 Lachnospiraceae bacterium
GGGGGACGAATAGAAGAAGTTGCCGCTCGAATGGGAAATGCGTTGCAGGCAGTGACAGGGAAGGATCACCCGGAAATCGCATATATAATAGAAGAAATCAAAAAAGCCGGCGCACTCTCCGCCATTATGACGGGGAGCGGACCGACTGTATTTGGCTTGTTTTCGGAGGAAGCAGCTTGCCGGAAAGCGGCAAGGAAAATCGCCGGAGCCCAACCGCATTGGTTTGTCCGGCCGACAAGATTCTACCCTTCCTGATTTCGCATGCTGTGCAGTTTTGCGGAAAGCCTGGCGCGCCAGCCCTTTTTGACCGGCTCTTTGTTGAGCCGTCCCCGCAGGCCGCGTACCTTTGTCAGATACAGACCGCTGACCGTGGCTCGTACCTCGCGCTTGACCGGGATTTCGTCGAAGATTTCTTCGTTGCAGATCAGATTCATAATCCGAGGTCCTGCTTTCACCTTCACAACCGGTACTTTGGCTCGTTTGCTGTACCACGGAGCGGCTTCGACTACGGCGGCAGGCAACCCGGAGTCTCGTAGGCGCATACGTTTTTTGTCGATGATCAGCAGGGAGACCTGTGTAGAATTTGCTTCGATCTGCTGCTGCTGTTCGGCTTGCTGCTTTTCGAGACGCTTGCCGAAGAAATACAATCCGACGGTCATGGCCGCCAAAATGACAAGCATCACAATGAGAACGATGAGATAGGTTGGCATGGATAGCTCCTTTTTGTAATTTCTTCATTTGTGTCGGGTATTACATTACCATTATCACGCAAAAAAAGCAACCAAATCGAAAAAACTCTTTGCAAAGCTCTTTACTTTTGCGAAAGTTATGGTATATTATTGATGTTCTATGGCTATATGGGATTATTATAGGAAGAAAGAGGTGTTTGAGATGAAACATGTGAAGACATTGAATACGAAGAGACTTCAGAACACGACGAAGAAGGGTGGCTGCGGTGAGTGCCAGACGTCCTGCCAGTCGGCCTGCAAGACGAGCTGCACAGTGGGAAACCAGAGCTGCGAGCGCAAGTGAGGCGTGTGGTAGTTTCAGAAAAAAGGCATTGCGTGCCCGCAAAGCACGCTCTTTTTTTTGGCAGTGGTCTTTAGGAAGGGAGCATCATGGTTCATCAATTCAAGAATAATGGCTACAATATCGTGTTGGATGTGGAAAGCGGTGCAATCCATGAGGTGGACGATATAGCCTATGAAATGATTGCTTCCTACAAAAATTTCCCCAAGAAGGAATTATTTCAAAAAATTTCAGAGCTCTTCCCCGATTTAAGCGAGGGAGAATTCGAAGAAATATATGGAGAGATTGTGCAATTAGAGAAAGAGGGCAGTCTGTTCACGGAGGGCGATTATGAGGAGAGGATGATCGATTTCTCTTCTCGGCCGGTGGTGGTCAAGGCGCTTTGTTTGCATGTGGCGCATGATTGCAATCTTTCCTGTCGCTATTGCTTTGCAGAAGAAGGAAAATACCACGGTCAGGTTCGGGAGCTGATGGATTTTGAGACCGGGAAGCAGGCACTGGATTTTCTAGTGGCGCATTCCGGGAGCAGACGCCATCTCGAGGTCGATTTTTTCGGCGGAGAGCCGCTTCTGAATTTCGAGGTAGTCAAGCGTCTGGTGGCCTATGGCCGCTCCATCGAGAAGGAAAACGACAAAGAATTCCGCTTCACGCTCACGACAAACGGTGTATTGTTGAATGAGGATGTGTTGGAGTTCGCCAACCGGGAGTTGTCGAATGTGGTGCTTTCGCTCGATGGCAGGCAAGGGGTCAATGATGCCATGCGTCCGTTTCGGGGAAAGGACAAAAGGGGCAGCTACGATACGATCGTTCCGAAGTTTCAGCAGTTTGTGAAAGGGAGGAAGGGGACGTATTACGTGCGAGGCACCTATACCCGGGAAAATCTGGATTTTTCAAAGGATGTATTACATTTGTTTGATCTGGGTTTTGATCAGATTTCCGTAGAGCCGGTTGTGGCGCCGCAGTCGGAGGTCTATGCGATCCAGGAAGAGGATCTTCTGGTTTTGTACGATGAATACGACGCATTGGCTGCGGAGATGGCGAGACGCGCCGGTACAAAGGACGATTTTACGTTCTTTCATTTTATGATTGACCTCGAAGGCGGGCCTTGTGTCTACAAACGGTTGTCTGGCTGCGGTTCGGGTACGGAGTATCTGGCGGCGGCGCCGGGGGGAGATTTGTATCCCTGCCACCAGTTTGTAGGGCAGGAGGGCTTTCGGCTGGGAAGCGTCTATTCCGGCATTGAGAAAACGGATTTGGTGGACAAGTTCAAGTCCTGCAATGTATACGCAAAGAAGGAATGCCGGGATTGTTTTGCGAGGTTTTACTGCAGCGGCGGATGCGCGGCCAACGCCTTCCACGCCAGCGGCGATATCAATGGCGTATACGAAATCGGCTGCAAGCTGCAGAGGAAGCGCGTGGAGTGTGCGATCATGCTGCAGGTGGCGAAGAGTCATGAAAATGAGAGTTCAGGAGTGGATTCAGAGGACTGAAGAGATTCGGTGAACTCGAAAAAGCATTTTAAGGAGACATAGCAATGAAACGAATGAAGAAATCTAAGGGCATCGCGATTCTAGTGATCCTGGTTTTGATTTTAGCGGGGCTTGGCGCCTATTCAGGCCTGATCCTCTCTTCGACCGGAGCCGGGAAGGATCGCAACATCAAGTTGGGGCTGGATCTGGCCGGAGGTGTTTCGATTACCTATCAGGCGGTGGGTGACACGCCGACCTCCGAAGAGATGAACGACACGATCTACAAGCTGCAGCAGCGTATTGAAAACGATCTGGGATCAGAAAGTTCCACGACGGAGGCCAATGTCTATCAGGTCGGCGACAATCGTATCGCTGTAGAGATTCCCGGTGTGACGGATGCGAATGCCATCCTTGACGAGCTGGGTACGCCCGGTGCCTTGTACTTTATCAAGCAGAAGAACCCGGACGGACAGGACAATTACTCCTATGATTCCAATGAAGGCGAGTACAAGCTGAATTATGAGCTGTCCGAGCTGGAGGAAAACGGTTCTGTAGTGCTGACTGGTTCGGAAGTGAACAGCGCGGAAGCGACCTATCAGTCCGATCAGACAACGAAGAACAAGGAGCCGGTGGTTTCTATTTCGTTGAACAAAAAGGGTACGACGGCCTTTGCGGATGCGACGACGGCGGCCTACAACAACGGCGAGTCGATTGGTATTTATTATGATGGCCGCTTTGTTTCCGTGCCGAACGTGAATTCTGCGATCACCGATGGAAACTGCATTATCGAGGGTATGGCTGGCTATGAAGAGGCGGAGAGCCTGGCTTCCTATATCCGAATCGGTGGATTGGACGTAGAGCTTGAGGAAATTCAGTCTGAGATCGTAGGCGCGCAGCTCGGAAACGACGCGCTGCGTACCAGCTTGATCGCCGGCGCAATCGGTCTGGGCATCGTTGTAGTGTTCTTGATCGCGATGTACCTGCTTCCGGGATTTGCGGCGGCTCTGGCACTGCTGCTCTATACGGAGCTGATGATTTCGATTTTGTATCTGTTTGATATTACGCTGACCCTGCCGGGTATTGCCGGTATCATCCTTTCAATCGGTATGGCGGTAGATGCGAACGTGATCATTTTCGCCCGTGTCCGTGAGGAAATTTCGGCGGGCAAAAATGTGTACGCGGCGGTAGATGAAGGCTTTTCAAAGGCGATGAGCGCCATTGTAGACGGAAATGTGACGACGTTGATCGCGGCGGCTGTGTTGGGCGTGCTTGGCTCCGGTACGGTACGCGGATTTGCGACGACGTTGGCACTCGGTGTGGTTCTGTCTATGTTCACGGCCTTGATGATTACCCGTGCGATTATGCATTCGTTCCTGGCTGTGGGACTGGTGGACGCAAAGATGTACGGAAAAGCGATGACAC
>JAFUXY010000137.1 GCA_017477005.1 Lachnospiraceae bacterium
GTAGAGTGCGTTCACCATGCGCTTGATCTCCACGGCGTTTCCAGGCAGCCGCACGTTCGCCGTATACTCCGGCATCTGAAAATCCGCATCAAAACCAAGACCCAAGGCGTTCAAAAAATCCGCAAAAATATTGCCGCCCACGAACTGCTGCTTTTCATACACACGCACGATGATGTTTTCTTTCCCGATCCTTTGGGAAATCCGATCCAACGCCTCGTCGTAATGAAACGGCATATATTTGTACAGTCCCATCTCCAGATATTCGGCAAAACTCTCGGACATGTGGGTCTTTGGCTCTTTGACCTTTTGATTCCAATGGGACTCCATCTGCTCGTCCTGGCGGCGCAGATAGACGATCACCTTCCAATCGAGACCCGCATCGGCGAACCCCTTTTTGGTCTGCTTCCAAAAGCCCTTTTTCCTCTGGACACTCCACATACGCTCGTCCGAAATCAGGATATTCTCATATTCCTTGGCTGTCTCTTTCAGAACCTCAAAGCCTTCCTTCCACTCGGGATGTTTTTTCTTCTCTCGAAACAGGGTCAGAAAATGCGCCGCCCTTGCCTGCGGAACATTGTCAAAATGAAAAGGCATCAACGGGTAGGCAAACCCCCGGTCGTTCAAAGCCTTTGTGTTCTGTAAAAAAAATCTTTGCAGCGCCGTCGTCGCCGTTTTGGGCATGCCCATGTGCAAATATACCGTACTCATCGATTCCCCCCTTTCACTATTGTCTCAGCCGCACTCCCAAGCCTTCGAGTGCCTTCAAGATCCGATCCGTAGCAGCGGTAATGTCTTCTTCCGCCAGACTTCGATCCTTGGCTCTGAACACCAGCGTGTAGGCCATCGATTTGTTTCCGGCCAATACCTGCGAGCCCTCGTACAGATCGAACAGCTCATAGTGCTCGAGATAGGCGCCACCCTTTCTCTCAAACACGGACTCGATCTCTCCCGCTGTCACCTTCTTCGGCACGACCAGTGAAAAGTCCCTCGTCGCCGCCGGATATTTGGCCAATTCTTCATAATGCACATCGAAATTCATCAGAGGCAGCACCTGCGAAAGATCGATATTCGCCAGGTAGACACGGTCTTTGATATCGTAGGCGCGGCATACCAGCGGATGCACCTCGCCGATGAAACCGAAATTCTTCCCTCCATAAACGATCTGCGCTTTCCGCCCGGGATGCAGGAACGGATATTTGGCTCCCGCATTGTAGTGTACCTTCTCCCGCAGCCCGGCGCGTTCAAAGAATTCCTCCACCGCGCCCTTCATCGTATAGAAATCGCCCTCTCCATAGAAGCCAATCGCAAGCTGCATCCGTTCCTCCGGCAGCTCGGTAAGCGGCAGGGATTTGGGGATATAAATATTGCCCAGCTCATACAGCCGCACGTTTGTATTGCGGCGATTGTAATTGGTTGAAAGTGAAGTCAACATGCCGTTTATAACGGAGGTTCGCATGATCGAAAAATCCTCTCCGAGAGGATTGGAGATCACAATGGCCGACCGCATCGGATCGTCTGCTTTTAGCATCAGCTTGTCAAAGACCTTGGGACTCTCGAAGGAATAGGTCATCGACTCAGAGAAGCCCATATACTGCGCCACGTCCCTGGCCAACGCCTCGAGCGTCTGCTTGGGCGACAGACCACCCGCCTGCGCCGCGCCCTCCGGCAGCGTGACCGGGATATTGTCATACCCATAGAACCGCGCAACTTCCTCGGCTATGTCCGCATAGGAAAGCAAATCCTGCCGGAAGGTGGGAATATGCAGCTCCTCCTTCTCGGCCTCATAATCAATTTCGAGATACTTGAAATAGGAA
>JAFUXY010000138.1 GCA_017477005.1 Lachnospiraceae bacterium
CCCTCTTGAATCGCTTGTCCAGCTCATAATGTGTCATAGAAATGATCGTGGGTCTGCCATGCGGGCAGTGATAAGGATTGTCCAGGGTCAGAAGCTCGTCAATCAGCGCTTCCGCTTCGGCAAAGGACAGATGGTGATTCCCCTTGACCGCCGCCTTGCAGGACATGGACGCTACCTTTTCCGTGAGCAGCGATTCCTCATCGAGTCGTTTGTTGTCGGCCCACAGCGCGATTACGTCCAAAAACAGCTCCCAAGTATTCTTCACCGGCAGATTCCCGGGGATCGCGTCGATCGCGTAATCCTTGCCCCCGAAATGGGACACCGAAAATCCCAGTTTTTTCAGCAATCCGTCGAACCGCCGCAGCGCCCCCTCTTCCGCCAAAGACAAGGACACGATCTCAGGCGGCGACATATACTGGCTGGTCATCTCCTGATGCGAAAGCTGCTCCATAAACCGTTCATACAGTACCTTTTCATGCGCGGCATGTTGATCAATAATATACATCGAATTTTCGTATTCCACGATCCAGAATGTGCCAAAGACTTCGCCGACGATCCGATGCCGGGGCTTGGCCTCCTCCGACAAAAACGAAAGCTGCTGCGGTTTGCCGGCAGCCCCCTCGGTCGAAAAAGACTCTTTCTGGCCGGAGCCTGTCTCCTCCGTCTGAAATTCCTCCCGTTCCTCCCTCTCTTTGGCTTGAAAGCCTTCCGGTCTTTCCAGCTTTTCCGCAACCAGGAACGGCCCTTCCATAGCGACTGTATCCGTCGGGATTCTGTGGGAGACTGGCTCAGCCGCCGCGTCCAAAGAGCTATTTTCCATCTCTTCCGAGCGGTAATCATACTGCCTGCTATAAGGTGAATCGTTTCGAATCTGACGCTGGATTTTCTCCTTCATTTCCAACAGACGGTTGGTCTCAAACGGTTCTGCGCCCATAGGCACCGTCTCTGGCTTGGGCCGCTTGTCCTCCTTCAGCGGCACCTGCGCAATATCCTCCCGCTCTGTCAACACCGTATGTACCGCTTGTTTCACGAGATCATAGACGACCTGCTCATCGAAGAAACGCACATCCTGCTTGGTCGGATGCACATTGACATCGCATCCCTCTCCGACAAATTCCAAATTCAACACGCAGAACGGATACATATGCTGCATCAAAAAGCCGACATACCCCTCCTCGATGGCTCGCTGCAAAATCCGGCTCTTGATAAACCGTCCCCCGACGAAGAAGGATTCAAACGCCCGGTTTCCCCGATGCACCTGCGGCGTACCGATGTACCCCGAAATCGACAGCCGCTCATCCCGAAACGAAACCGGCAAAAGCTCCCTCGCAATGCTCCGCCCATACACCTCGTAGATCGCGTCCTTTAGATTGCCGTTTCCGGCGGTCGCTAATTTTTCGGTGCCATTGGTCACAAACCGAAATGAAACCGACGGATGCGACAACGCCAGCCGCTCCATGATTTCATTGATATAATTTCCCTCAGTCATCGGCGATTTCAGAAATTTCCGCCGCGCCGGTGTGTTGTAGAAAATTTGCCGCACGAAGATACTCGTCCCCTCCGGACCGCCGATTTCATCACAGGAGACCTCCCTGGCTCCCTCGATCACATAATGCGTCGCGGTAATATCCTCTTGGCGCTTGGTGATCATTTCGACCTTTGAGACCGCCGCAATCGACGACAAAGCCTCTCCCCGAAACCCCAGAGAACGCACCGTGCGCAGATCCTCTGCCGTGTCGATCTTGCTGGTCGCGTGACGCAGAAATGCCTTTGGCACCTCGTCTGACGCAATACCATAGCCATTGTCTGTGACTCGAATCAGCGACGTGCCGCCATCCCGTATTTCCGTCGTAATTGCCGACGCGCCCGCATCGATGGCGTTTTCGACAAGCTCCTTGACCACAGAGGACGGCCGCTCCACGACCTCCCCCGCTGCAATTTTATCGATCGTATCCTCCGACAATTGGTGAATCCGTGCTTCTGACATACCCATTCTCCATTTGTATTGCGCAAACGCCGGTTCCTTACCACTCCTTGGCCTTCTGCTGCAGCTCGTGCAGCTTCATCAAAGCCTCCATCGGAGTCGTTGTATTGAGATCTAAAACCAGCAGTTCATTGTAGATCGCGTCCTTGGCCTTCTGCCGTTCGTCCACCGGAAGCACCCGGTCAAACAAAGATATCTGGTGGTTTTCGACGCATTGTTCTCCGGAAGCCGCCTCTTTGATCACACCGGCCACGTCGTTGGCGATCAGATCCTCCACAATTTCTCCGGCGCGTTGAATCACCGAATCCGGCACTCCGGCGAGCTTGGCCACCTGGATTCCGTAACTCTTGTCCGCCCCGCCCGGAATGATCTTTCGCAAAAAGACGATTTCTTCTCCCTGCTCCCGCACCGCAATGCAGAAATTTTTCACGCCGTCCAGTTTTCCTTCGAGTTCTGTCAATTCATGGTAATGCGTAGCGAACAAAGTTTTGGCGCCGAGAATGTCAGGGTCGGCGATCCGCTCCACAACCGCCCATGCGATCGCCAATCCGTCAAAGGTGCTCGTTCCCCGCCCGATTTCATCCAAAATGAGTAGAGAGTGCTTGGTCGCATGCAGCAGAATATTCGCCACCTCATTCATCTCGACCATGAAGGTGCTCTGCCCCGAGGCGAGGTCGTCCGACGCGCCCACCCGCGTAAAGATCCGATCCACAATGCCGATCGTCGCCTTCTCTGCCGGTACAAAACTCCCAATCTGGGCGAGAAGCACGATCAGCGCGGTCTGACGCATATAGGTGGATTTTCCAGCCATATTCGGCCCGGTGATAATCGAAAGGCGGGTATCCTCCGCGTCCAAATGTGTGTCATTCGGGACAAACTGCCCATCGGAAATCATCTGCTCGATCACCGGATGGCGGCCCCGGACGATGTCAATAGTGTCCTGGGTTGTTACCTCTGGCCGCACATAATGATTTTTTCGTGCGACCTGCGCCAAAGACTGGAGCATATCGAGATTCGCCAACAGTTTGGCCTGCGTCTGCACCCGGGGAATCTGCTCCACGATCTGCGCCAAAATATTCTGGTAGAGGTCGTATTCCAAATGCACAAGCCGGTCCTGCGCTCCCATGATCGTGTTTTCGAGTTCTTTCAATTCCGGCGTGAAAAACCGCTCAGCGTTTGTCAGCGTTTGCTTGCGGATGAAATAATCCGGCACCAGCTCTTTGTACGAATTGGTGACCTCGAGATAATATCCAAACACCTTGTTGTACTTGATCCGCAGATTCTTGATGCCGGTCTTTTCCCGCTCCTTGCTTTCGAGGTCGGCGAGCCATTTTTTCCCATCGGTCTGCGCCGCGCGCAGCGTGTCCACTTCCTCGAGAAATCCCGTACGGATGATCCCACCGTCGTGAACCGAAACCGGCGGATCCTCCTGAATGGATTCATCAATCAACAAAAACAGATCCATCATCGGATCGATCTGTGCAAAAATGCCCGAAAGCCCCTTGCTCTCCGTCTCATTCAGCAGAGCCTTCACCTCTTTTAATACGCCAATCGACTGCTTGAACGCCAACAGATCCCTTGGATTGGCGTTTCGATAAGAAATCCGCGTCAACAGTCGCTCAAGGTCATAGACGTGGGACAGCGCCTCCCGCAGCTCCTCCCGCAGCAGATTGTCCTCAAACAATTCCTCTACCGCATCGGCTCGCTCCCGAATCTTCTCCACATCCACAAGAGGCTGTTCGATGGAGCTGCGCAAGAGCCTCGCGCCCATGGCCGTTTTGGTTCGATCCAGTACCCAGAACAAAGACCCCCGTTTTCCCTTGTCCCGCATTGTTTCAGAAAGCTCAAGGTTGCGCCTCGTCGAAAGATCCAGCAGCATATACGAGGTGTCTGTGTAGACGGTAATCAGCCGCATATGCGATAGCTCCTGCCGCTGCGTTTCGTGCAGATAAACGATCGTCGCGCCGGCGGCCGTCGTAGCGGCGTCCATCGCTTCAAGTCCCAAAACCGAAAGATCCGAAACGGCGTACTGCTCGAGGATGGCCCGCTTCATAGCGGAAGGCTCCAACTCCGTCTCCTCGATTACCGTAACAGGCAGCTCTTCGCCCTGCATCGTCAGCGACAACAACGTGTTTTCCTCCGCCGCCACCGCCAATTGCAGTGCTTCGTTTGTGATGATCTCCGTCGGAGAAAACTTGCGAACCTCGTCCGCCATCGCGGAAACGGTCTCCACCTGAGTCGCGAAAAAATCGCCGGTGGAAACGTCCGCAAAGGCCAGACCGATCTGTCCGTTTATTTGCATAGCCGCGCAGAGATAATTATTTTTGTCCTCCGAAAGCGCCGCCGTGTCGATATTGGTGCCAGGCGTGACGATGCGCACCACGTCGCGTTTGACAATGCCCTTGGCTGTTTTGGGGTCCTCGAGCTGTTCGCAGATCGCGACCTTGTGCCCGGCCTTCACGAGCCGCCCGAGATAGGAATCCACCGCATGAAACGGAATCCCGCACATGGGCGCCCGCTCCTTCAAGCCGCAGTTTTTCCCGGTCAGCACCAGATCCAGCTCCTTGGACACGATCTTTGCATCCTCAAAAAACATTTCGTAAAAATCGCCGAGCCGATAAAACAAAATACAGTCCTTGTACTGCTCCTTCGTCTCGAGATATCGTTTCATCATTGGCGAATACTCGCACATAGTCTCTCCTTTTTTCAAAACCTCTTTGTATTACACTTCCCCCTGCGATGCAACCACCGCCTCGGCCGCCTTCATCCCATCCATAGCCGCAGACGTAATCCCCCCGGCGTACCCGGCTCCTTCTCCACAAGGGTACAATCCGTGGATCGTTGATTCAAAGGCCTCGTTTCGCAGGATACGTACTGGCGAGGACGTGCGGCTCTCCACGCCGGATAAAATCATTTCCTCATCCCAGAATCCCCGCATTTTTTCATCCATTGCCCGGACGCCGTGGATCCAGCTCTCCTCCATCTCCTTCCCCAGCAGTCCCCGCAGATTCACAAAAGCGCGCTCCCCCTGCGTACACGAAGAAAACCGTCCATAACCAGTGCTTTTTCGATTGGCGACAAAATCCCCCAAGAGCTGCTGGGGGATCCGGCCATCCGCCAGATGAAACGCCGCTTCTTCCAGCTTTTGCTGATACTGAAGCCCAACTAAAGGATATCCCTCGGACAGCTCCCCTTGAAGACCTTCGCTCTCTGGATCCACCGGTAACACCAACGCGCTGTTGGCATTGACGCAGTCCCGCTTCGACTCGCTCATTCCATTGACGCATAG
>JAFUXY010000139.1 GCA_017477005.1 Lachnospiraceae bacterium
CATTCCAATGCCGGTATCGGAAACGGAAAAAGACACGGAAACACGCTCATTTCCGAGCTTGCGAGCCAGAATCGACAAAGTCACCGTTCCTTCCTGGGTGTACTTGATCGCATTATTCAATATATTGATCAGAATTTGGCGGATACGCACCTCATCCCCGTTCATCCGGGCAGGCAGATTTGGGTCTATTTCAACGCGAAAATCCAATTTCTTTCTGCGAGCGCTCGCCCAGATCATATTCACGATCTCCGAAAGCATGTCTCCCGTCTCGTACGGGCGCGGGATGATCGGCATTTTCCCCGACTCGATTTTGGACATATCCAACACGTCGTTGATCAACGCCAACAGGACGTTTGAAGCCCCTTGGATATTCAATGAATTGTCCGCCACCGTGTCCGAAATATCCTCCCGAAGCGTCAACTCATTCAAACCGATGATCGTGTTGATCGGAGTCCGGATCTCATGGCTCAGGCTCGAGAAAAAATGATTCTGGATGCGGTTGAGCTCCATGATCTCACGCTTTTGGTCATCGGCGATACGGTTCTGCTCTTCCAACGCGTTGCGCTGAAAAACGATCATGACGCAGATGACGGCTGACATCAAAATGATCGAAAAATAGGAGTCGATGTAGGCGACACTATCCGCATGCCCGAAGATCCACGATGGATGGCGACTGCCAGTAAAATAGCAGGCCGTCGTAATCAAAAAAGTGCTGATCAAATACGCCCGTCGGGAACGCCCCGACATCATCAACACTATAAAAGTAAAGCAAAATACAAACCAGATCGAAGAGCCTCCATTGATCCCCCCACCCGCGAAAAAACTGATCGGTGTAATAATAAACACCAGTGTCGTGCCAACAAATTGGATACCGACCGGCACCTTGTTGAAGTGAATCGACAGGTAGGCAATCACACCCAGCATCAAAAAACTGGCGGAAAGAACGATGATCACAATCGTACTTTCACCCACGTAAATGGCGCCGAGCGTCACCAAAAGCAGGATCAAAAGCCCTACCGACATCAGCAGACGAAACATCCGGTCGTGCATATCGATCCGGTTGTCATGAATGGATTCAATAAATGATTTCAGCTTTTTCAAAATCAATCCCTCCAATGAGGTTTTCGGGAACCTCCGCTATTCGTTGGTTCCTTAGGACGCGGCAATATAGGTAACAGAGGATTCCGGCAGGAGCTTTCGAAGCACCCGTTCCAGCTCCGTATTTTCCAACGGCTTCGCCAAAAATTCATCGAAGCCCTCCCGGAAAAACATATCCCTCGCGCTGCTGGTCGCATTGGCCGTCAGCGCGATAATATGAAACGGCGCGTCGGGATGCGCCTTTCGCAGCAGATGCATGACCTCTACTCCGTCCATTTCCGGCATCATATGGTCTAGGAAGATCAGGTCAAAATGCTCGGTCTCGCATTTCTTGAGCGCTTCCCTGCCGCTGTTCGCGGTTTCTACGATCAAACGATAATCCCGGAAAACGCCCTTGGCCACGACCAGATTCATCGGCTCGTCGTCCACCACAAGCGCCCGGACATAGGGACAGATCAACTGCCGGTTCATAAAGGTCTCGGTGGAATGATCCTTTGCGGCGTCGTTGTCCATCGCCCGCACCACCGCAAACCCGTTGAGCGGGAATTTGTTCGTGAGGATCCCGGTCTCCAGATAGGAAATTTCATCGCCGTTCATGGCTACGATCACATGAATATTCC
>JAFUXY010000140.1 GCA_017477005.1 Lachnospiraceae bacterium
AAGGACGTGATTCTCGAAATAGAGGTACAGGGTGCGCTGCAGGTGCGTCGGATTTTCGAGGACGCGCTGCTGCTGTTTGTGACGCCGCCGTCGGCCGAAGAGTTGAAAAACCGCCTGATGGGACGGGGGACGGAGACGGACGAGGTGATCGCGCAAAGGCTGGCGATCTCACTCGAGGAAGCGACGCTGATGCCGCAGTACGATTATCTGGTGGTCAACGATGATTTGGACCAGGCCGTCGAGGAGGTTCATCATATTATACAGAGTGAGCATTTTTCAACGTTTCGCAACCGGGAGGTCATCGCCTCGATCCAGGAGCAGTTGAAACGAATCTGAAGGAAAGAATCGGATTTAGGAAAGAATTTTTTCGTTTATAAGGAGAGAAACTATGATACATCCATCCTATGTGGAGCTAATGGCTGTGGTCAATGATGATGTGGTGATCGGCGAAGAGCCGGTGGTCAACAGCCGCTACAGCATCGTCTGCGCTGCTGCCAAACGGGCCAGGCAGTTGATCGATGGACAGGAGCCTTTGATCGCGGAGCGCTTGGCCTATGGACGAAAGCCGCTGTCCATTGCGGTAGATGAGCTTTCGGAAGGGAATCTTCGCATTTTGACCATCGATGAGGCGGAGGTCGATCGAGAGCGGTTTGAAAAGCTGCGGGATCGAAACCGCGAAACACGGCGGATCGTCGAAGAAAAATTGGCGGAAGAGCAGGCACAGCTCAAGGCTGAGGAAAAGCCGAAGACGAGGGCTTCCCGCAAAAAGTCGGAGTCGGCCGAGGAAAAAGCCGCCAAGAAGAAAAAGGCGGCTGTGGAAGAAGAGGCTGCGGCTGTCGCAGAGGCAGAGGTTGCTCCAGAAGCGGCGGCAGAAGCATCAGTCGAAGTCGTGGAACAGGATGCGGCAGAAACTCTGGTCGGAGCCGTGAAATTAGATGCCCCGGAAGCGCCGGTTGAAGTCGTAGAATCAGCTGCGCAAGAGCCGGTGAAAGCAGAGAAGCCGGTGGCCGTTGAAGAATCCGCAAAGACCGTGGAAACAACGGGTGCAGAGGAACCGGCTGCGTCAGCCGCCGTAGAAAAAGCTCTATGAATCTCTACTTTGTTTCTCTTGGCTGCGACAAAAATCTCTCGGACTCCGAGCATATGCTTGCCATTTTATCGAAGGACGGCTTTACGCTTGTAGAGGATGAGCAGGACGCCGAGGTGGCGGTCGTCAATACCTGTTGTTTCATCCACGACGCAATGGAAGAAAGCATACAGACCTTGATCGACCTGGGGCGACTCAAGACCGAAGGCCGTTTGAAGGTGCTGTTGGCGGCGGGATGTCTGGCGCAGCGGCATGCCAAGGATATCCGGCGAGAGCTGCCGGAGGTGGACGGCGTGATCGGGACCAACGGTTTTGATACCATAGCCCAAGCGGTACATACGGCTTTGGAAGGCGAGTACGTTTCCAGTCTGCCGTCGCTGGCGGGACTGCCTCGCACCGATGCCGGGCGGCTGCTTTCAACGGGCGGGCATTATGGGTATCTGAAAATCGCTGAGGGCTGCGACAAAGCCTGTACCTATTGCATTATCCCCAAGCTCCGGGGACCCTACCGCAGCATTCCGCTGGAAGCACTGGTGGAAGAGGCTGCGCAGATGGCTCGGGAGGGAGTGCGGGAGCTGGTGCTTGTGGCGCAGGAGACTACGCTTTATGGTGTCGATCTGTACGGAGAAAAATCGCTTCCGAAGCTGATCGAGCGACTGAGTGAAATCGAAGGGATTCGGTGGATCCGCCTGCTGTATTGTTATCCGGAGGAAATCGACGACGCTTTGATCGAGGTTCTGCGGACGAATCCAAAGGTGTGCCACTACTTGGATATGCCGATTCAGCATATTGACGATGAGATCCTGCGGCGTATGGGGCGAAAGACCAGCGCCCGGGATATAGAGGAAAAGATCGGGCGGCTGCGGACGGAGATACCTGATATCGCGCTCCGCACGACGGTCATGTGCGGGTTTCCCGGCGAGAGCGAGGAAGCGCATCGGTCGCTACTTGCCTTTATAAAAAAGACGAGGTTCGACCGGCTAGGTGCCTTCATGTACTCGCAGGAGGAAGGGACGGCCGCCTACGATTTTGAGGAACAGATCGACGAAGAGACAAAGCAGCGTCGGTTTGATGAGATTATGTCCTTGCAGCAGGAAATTTCCGCTGAGGCCGGGAAAGCGCAGATCGGTCGCCGCCATATGGTGTTTGTCGAGGGACGGCTGGCCGATGAGACCGGCGTTTATGTTGGGCGAACCTATCGGGACGCGCCGGAGGTGGACGGCTATTTATTTTTTGAATCACTGTCCGGGATAGAAAGCGGACGCTTTGTGGAAGTCACCGTGACGGAGGCCAAGGAATACGATTTAGTAGGAGTTCTCTATGAACCTGCCGAATAAACTGACAATTTTTCGGGTGGTGCTGATCCCGTTTTTTGTGGCAGCCTTGTTGCTGTACCCGGAGAGCAACCAAGCGAGGCTCGTGGCCGACGGCATTTTTGTCGTGGCAAGTTTGACCGATCTGCTCGATGGAAAAATCGCGCGCAAATACAATCTGGTCACGAATTTTGGGAAATTTATGGATCCACTGGCGGACAAACTGCTGGTCTGTGCCGCTATGATCTGTCTGGTAGATTTGGGCGCGCTTCCCTCGTGGGTCGTGATCGTAATCATCAGCCGGGAGTTCATTATTTCCGGATTTCGACTGATCGCCTCGGACAATGGGGTGGTGATCGCGGCCAGCTATTGGGGCAAGTTCAAGACGGTGTTTCAAATGCTGATGGTGATCGTTTTGATCGCGGCACCGCTGCATCCCGGACTGGAGACCTTGGGAATGGCGCTGATGTGGATCGCATTCGTGCTGACCCTAGTGTCGTTGGTGGATTATGTGACTAAAAACAGACATGTGCTGAAGGAACAGCGATGAAGCAGGCAAATAAGGCGGCAAAATTATTATTTTCAAAGGGTCTTTCGATTGCGAGCGCAGAGTCATGTACCGGCGGCATGATTGCTGCGGAGCTGGTGGGATTTGCCGGGATGTCCGCGCATTTTGCGGAGGGCTATGTGACCTATTCCAATGAGGCGAAGATCAAAAATCTCGGGGTCAAAGAGTCCACCTTGAACGAGTTCGGCGCGGTAAGCAAGCAGACGGCTGCCCAGATGGCGCTTGGCGTGCAGAAACGGGCCGGCGCAGATATCGGGATTGCAACAACCGGCATTGCCGGACCGGACGGCGGTACACCCGAAAAACCGGTAGGGCTGGTTTATATCGGCTGTGCTTTCGGGGGAAAGGTCGTCGTGCGGCGGTTTGTCTTTGAGGGAAACCGGTATCAGGTGCGGCTTTCGGCGACGAAGCAGGCGTTTTTG
>JAFUXY010000141.1 GCA_017477005.1 Lachnospiraceae bacterium
CATCCAGGCTATGAGCGCCAGCCGAAAATACAGCAAATCGCTTTTGGACGCTCCTATCATCTTGTAGGCCGCCATCATCCGAATCGTGGTGCCGGACGGACCGGTCTCCTGCAAAAGACCCTCCGCGGTCACAGGCTCCTTCATGTAGTTGTAAGCAAATCCCTCTTTCCATTTGAGCTGACCGTTTTCATCGCGGCCGTATTTCTTTTCCCGCTCAGAAAGGGGAATGTTTAATTGATTGTAGTGTTCCTCTCCTTTTCCGGGCAGCTGCTCATCCCGTCCCCTTCTCCAATGATCTGCGTAAAACAAGAGCTTCCCCACTTTCTTCCCCGTCCTCGACAAAAGACCTTTCTGCTTTTCCGGCTTGGGATTGTTCTTGTCCAGCGTGGCTTTGAAATTTAATATCAGGGGCCAGGAGTCAAGCATGTCTCCCTTTTTTTCGTAATTATCCCCTTGCGTGATCACATCCATCATCGGATCGAAATGCATCAATCCCTCGTCATTGACCACCCTGCCCATCATCCGAATGTTCTTAATATCATTTTGGTTCATGTTTACAAGCATATTTTTCAGGGAACGGCTTTCGTCTATCTCTCTCTCATTCCGTCCGCCGTTCCGAAAAGTACCGTTGTAAAGCATAGTCATCATCTCGCGGAGGTTTCCGTTTTCATTGATGACATCCTCGATGTTTTCTTTGTTGGCCGCCTCCGCATTCTTCATTTTTTCCTTTTCCCAAGGGTTTACGCCTCTGAGCGCATTTCCTATCTGACCGGCTTCGTTTGAACGGTCTTCCTCAGGCGGCGGAAGCAGGGTCTCCTCAAGAACATCCGTATACTGAACCTTTTCCCCCGTCAGTTTTTCCGCAAGATCCGCCAGCGCCGTCTCAGCATCAAAGCCCTTCGGATCTTCCTTTCGCTTTTTTTGAATCTCCCTGATCCCATAATAGGACTGAAAAAGCTTGGAAAAACGCACCAAAACCGTTCTGGCCGCCTCCTTTACAAAGGGAGAATGATAAAGGTTCGCGGCAAACTTTTCCTCGTAATTTTGTGCGGTTTCTTTCCATGCTCGATGCTTATATATTTCTTTGTAAGCGTCCTCTAAATATCCCATATACAATCCCCCAATATTGCGATCCTCATGCGCTTCCAAAGACAGCCTGAGAATGCACAGTCTTCCTCTCCGGCTTTCCTGGGAAACCCATCTTCTAACCAGTCAGTAACCTGACCCTCCATCGCTTAGAAAAAGGGGCTGTCGCACCACAATTTAGTACAACAGCCCCTGTCCCCAACGTAATCGCTATGCCCTTATTGCGTCCGTGTCATACCTTCGTGCGCAATTTCCATACTCTCAATAGCCACTTCGGAAGAGGTGGCGTTGAAATCCGGCGCCGTATAATGCATTGGCCAGGCGTTGATCACCTGCCAGGATGCGCACGGAGCCTCCGCCTCATCCAAAAGGGTAATGGTAATCGTCTTGCGGTCAACCGCTCCATTGACGCCTTCCATCAGCCAGTCGTACATCACCATAGAGTCTACCAGCCCCTGGCGCAAGGTAATATTGCCGTACTTCTTCAGTCCCGGAATCTTCCGAGGTGTTGTGACGTCGTCGCCCTCCCGGTATTCCATAACGTCAATGGATGCGTCAAACCCCGTGACTTCGGAGAAACCGCCTGCATCCAAGCCATCGATTTCTACCTTGTATCTAAATCTGCCATGCGGATAGCCAGTCTGTGCCATTTATTGCCTCCTTTCAATTCTTGCAAAAGCGAGCTTATGCTCCTGCTTCACTTGTCTTCTGCGTCAGCCGGAAGATAACAAATTCTGCCGGCTTCACAGGAGCTACGCCGATCACGCAGATCAATCTTCCGTTGTCGATATCATCCTGACTCATGGTCTCTCTGCCGATATTCACAAAGAACGCTTCCTCCGGAGACGCACCCATCAGGGAGCCTTCCCGCCACATGCCCGTCAGGAACACGCTAATCGTCCTCTGGACACGCACCCAAAGCGCCGTGTCGTTCGGCTCAAATACAACCCAGCTTGTATTGGCCTTGATGGATTCCTCGATAAAGATGAACAGACGGCGGACGTTGACATATTTCCACAAGCCGTTGCTCGAAGCGGTACGCGCCCCCCACACGCGGATTCCCTGTCCCGGGAAGGAACGGATCAAATTGACGCCCTTCGGGTTCAGGATATCCTGCTCGCCTTTGTTGAACTGGCAGTCGAGACCCACGCAATTCCTGACCACTTCGTTGGCCGGTGCCTTGTGGACACCTCTAGTGTTGTCGCTTCTCGCATAAATGCCCATGACGGCTCCCGAAGGCGGAATGGCAATATTTTTCTTGTCGAGGGGATCGAATACCACGATCCAGGGATGATAGAGCGCCGCATACTCGGAATCGAAGATGTCCCTGTGCGCGATCACATCTTCTACCTTCTTGGCATCTCTCGGCACATCGAGAACTGCGAAACGGCTTGCCAAATTCTCACAGTGTGATACCAGCGTCAACTGGACGTTCGGATCCGTGACCCCCGGAGCCGCAATGATGGAAACCACATCATTGTCCGCAAAGGCGGTGATGCCGGTACGCCTGCCTGCGCCCTTGTCCTCGCCGATGAAATCCGCCGCGGAAATGTTGGCCACGGATCCATTGCTGCCGCCCGCCAAGTTGATGACGGTCGCTGCGAGCATGTCAAAGGGGGCAACGATTCCGCCTGCTGCCGGAGCCACCGGAGCGGGAGCCGGTGCCGGGGTACCCTTGTCGTCTTTTTTGTCGCCATCCTTCGCCCCAACTTTGGCTGGAGCCGCAGGAGCGGGAGCCGGAGTGCCAGCGCCCCGGAAGGTCGTAATAATGAGATCTGACTTCGCCGTCATCTTGTCGATGAAATTGGACGCTTCGATATTGAAAGAAGCGTTTTCATACACTTCTACGAGGTCGTCGTATTTTACCGTGAGATTGAACTCGCAGGTCGTGATGACTTTCTCCGGAAGCAGGTTCGTGTCCACAATGGAATCCGGGTAGTCATTCTCAAAGGTAATGAGGTTGTCCTGGCTCTTGACTATGCGGTTGTATATGGTCCTGCCATTCTCCTCGTAGGCTACCACGTCCCCGGCGTTGAAACCTACGCTGTTCTTGACGCGGTATTTCTTTGGTCCCTGCCCGCTGATGATCTCGAGAACCTGCGTCTTGGCCTTGCTCGAAGGAGCGAAGGATATGTTGATGTCGTTGCCCCAGAGGCCCGGGTTCTTGGCGGTAAAGGACAACACCGCATTGGCCTGGGAGGGAGCCCCACCCTCTGCCGGCTTTGCGTCCGAAGGAGCCACGCGCATGACATAGCAGCGCGCGCCGCCGTTCACAAAGAAGCTCTCCACGGCATACGCAAGGAAAC
>JAFUXY010000142.1 GCA_017477005.1 Lachnospiraceae bacterium
GACCATGGAGATTATGCAGAAGGTCGCACGGAAACACAATATGGTCTGTCTGCTGCACGAGAAACCATTTGCCGGTGTCAACGGCTCCGGAAAGCACAACAACTGGTCAATGGCGACCGACAAGGGGGTCAATCTGCTTTCTCCGGGGGAAACACCTTATGAAAACGCGCAGTTTTTGTTGTTCCTCTGCGGCGTGATCCAGGCAGTCGATGATTACCAAGATCTGCTGAGACTGTCCGTTGCGACAGCGGGAAACGATCACCGGTTGGGCGCAAATGAAGCGCCTCCCGCCATTATCTCTGTCTTTTTGGGAGACGAGCTGACGGCGATTCTGGATGCGATCAAGACGGACACGCCATACGAAGGGACGGAAGAAGTGATCTTGAAGCTCGGTGTGCATTCATTACCCCGGTTTTCACGGGATGCCACCGACCGAAACCGAACCTCTCCCTTTGCCTTTACCGGGAACAAGTTCGAATTTCGCTCTTTGGGTTCTTCCAACAGTATTGCCTGCTGTAATATTATGCTGAATGCGGCGGTGGCGGAGAGCCTGAAGCAGTATGCGGATCGACTGGAGGGGGCTTCGGATTTTGAAGCCGAGCTGCATGCGCTGATCAAAGAGACGATCACGAAGCACGAGAGAATACTGTTTAATGGAAACGGATATGGCGAGGATTGGGTGAAAGAGGCGACCGAGGTTCGCGGTCTTTCCAACCTGAAAACAACGGCGGACGCTATGCCCCATCTGTTGGACAAGAAAAATATGGATATGCTGATGGCGCACAAGGTATTCCGGGAATCCGAGCTGCATTCGCGGTGCGAGATTATGCTAGAGAATTACTGCAAGAGCGTGAATATTGAAGGGCATACGATGGTGGATATGGTGCGGAAGAATTACCTTCCGGCTATCGAGGAATATCTATACAGCCTGGCGAGGACGTCCTCGCTGAAAAAATCGATCAGTGATCAGGTCAAATGCCATTATGAGATTGCCACGATGGAACGCCTTTCGGAGCTGACGGATTCGATTTTGGAGAGCGTGGAGGCGTTGGAGGATTCGCTTTCCAAGCTGAATGAATACAGTGATATTATTCAGACTTCGGAAGCCATCCGAGATGAGGTGCTTCCGCAGATGGAAACGCTTCGGAAGTTCGTGGACGAGGCGGAAATGTCCATGCCGGAACGCCTATGGCCGTTCCCGAGCTATGGGAAGCTGCTGTTTTCCGTGTATTGAAGGCATTTTGGATAACTGAATAACGGTAATGATGACAAAGGACATCCCACAAAGGCGTGGAACGCTGGAAGGGGGTGTCTTTTTCTTTGATAGGAGGTTGATTTGTTATGACTCAGGAGATTATGCAGGCGTTGGATGGTGAATTGTTTGCCGTATGGTTTTTGATCGGAGCCGCCTTGGTATTTTGGATGCAGGCAGGGTTTGCGATGGTCGAAACGGGCTTTTCAAGGGCGAAGAATGCCGGAAATATTTTGATGAAAAACCTGATGGATTTTTGTATTGGATGCGTGGTGTTTATCCTTATTGGATTCGGATTGCTTTTGGGCGAGGATATGATGGGCTTTATTGGCAGGCCGGGCTTTGATATTTTCACAGCCTATGAGAGCTTTGACTGGTCGAATTTCGTGTTCAACCTGGTGTTTTGCGCGACGACGGCGACCATCGTTTCCGGAGCTATGGCGGAACGAACCCGCTTTTTGAGCTATTGCGTATACTCAGGGGTAATCTCGGCGCTGATCTATCCGATCGAAGCGCATTGGATTTGGGGCGGCGGTTGGCTCGCGCA
>JAFUXY010000012.1 GCA_017477005.1 Lachnospiraceae bacterium
AAGCATGTTTATAACTGCCGTAGGCAGTTCAGGGTCTTGTTGAATCTGACTGTTTACCCATAAGACAATTCTTTTAGTTTCTGTCCTTAAACTTCGCACTTGCACATATTCTGTCTTTTTATGGATGTTGATCGTATAGCCTATATCTCCTCCTGTAAAATTGTATGTGCTGCGTCCCAGTATCTCTTTGACATAATTTGGTACATTCATTAGACCAGCTCCGGCACTTTGAATCCGTGTGCGGTCATTTCGGTTTTGAATTTTTGTGGTGTCAATCCAGCTTCTTTCGCAGCAAAGTCTAATGACATGCCACCTTTGTTAACGTACTCGAAAAGATTATTCATTGTGGTTTTCGCTCTATCTTCTGCCACCATCGCGTCAATCTCTGGCTTTAACACATCCATAAATACACTTTTCATAGTCTCGCTCTCCTGTATCCTTTCGGCAACAGCTCCATGATTTTTATTTTCCACCAGATTCAAAATCCTGTGCAGCCGATCCATTTTGGATTGATCATTTCTTTTATCTGCTTCTTCAAGCTCGTTTAGAAGATGCTCCACATCTACGATATCAGCGTGCCTTTTCAAAACTCGGTAAGTCGCATATAATCCGCTTTCCAATTCGTCCAGCATTACAACCTGAAACGGGATATCTGTCAAGCCGTTAACGAAATAAACTCCGGGAGTATCTGTGGCAGACAATATACCAGTTTCTTTCATTTTTGTAAACTCATTTTCGTTCTTCTCGGAAGCGAAAATGGAGATGGTAACATTGTCTGCCGTAACGCCTTCTTCTTTCTTTGCCGTGGCGATATAAAAGTTTACATAGCCGATTGCTTTTCTGAGTGTCAGCCAGTCTAATTTGTCGCCAGGACCTTTGAATTCGATAACGTTGTTTCTTAGGAATATCCGAAATACACCCTTTGTATCCGTTGGTAGCTTTTCACCAACTACAACAATGAAGTCCATTCTTGGCGGATACTCTCCTAACGTATGTTCACGGATCACCCAAGAGCCATTCTCCCACGCTTCTATATCAAGTTGCAAAGCATCCTCGAACTCACGATGCCAATCGGATCGAGGTACTTTCCGTAGTTCTTTGAGCCTGTCGAGATGAATGCTGATCTCTGTTTGTCGTTCTTCTGGAGATAGACTGGATGCGTCTGTTTGGTTTTCAATGAGCTTTCTCAATGTTTTCAGAAACTCGGATTCTTTATTTTTCATATTTCTCCGCAAATACTTTCAACCAACCAATTTCATCATAGCATAATTTGTGGGTTCATACAAGATGCTCGTGTGGTGCAACACCGTTGGAATAGCCCCTCATTTGAATTATAATGAGATGGAATATCCGTCAAAATGAACAAAAATGATGGCAAGAGTCGAGGATGCAGGAGTATACCTATTCAGAAACTGGGTGGAAAAAACTGTTTCTGGCACAATCAAGCTATCTGAATGTCTGAATGTGTCTATGGACATCGGCAAAATCGGTTTTGTGGACAAGGCGGATTTCATAATGGGAATGGTGGGATAAAGGAGATCGAGGTGAGGAATATGAAAAAAAGAGCAGTTTTCATTTTTGTTGTTTCATTGGTTTTTACAGCAATGCTTGGTTCAGGGGCAAAAATATTTGCGGCTGAAATGGAGAATGTTATTGGAAGTGAACCATCTTCAACGGAAGAGGGATTGCAAGCCGAGGAAACGAGGGAATCTGAAAAAGATGCGGGGATAGAAAATACCGATATAGAGGACATAGATGTAGCAGACACTGATATTGCGGAGAAAGATACGAATGGTTCGTATCCAAGGGAAGGAATTGCGGATGAAGCGGAGCCTGCACTGATTTCTGGAGAAAGTACTGATGAAGAATTGGATAATATCGAAACAGGAGAAGAGGCCGAGGCGAGTGAAAATCAAACTTATAGACCGTGGTGTTCAGAATTTGCTTCATGGTGTGCATATTCTGCAAAGATTCCAGAAAATATCATAAACCATACGCATTCTTCACATCATTTTATGGAGTTTTTTGTCTCGAAAGGTCGATATTATTACGTGAAAGGAGGTATTGATTCCGGAAATACGGATTTTATGAAAAAATATGGGTACAAAAATATCAAGACGATTGCTCCATCATCGATGGAGGTGGGTGATCTTTTGTTGTTGGAGACACATGCAAACGCAGAAGATGGTCCGGATCATACGGCAATTTTCTTGTCGTATAAGGAGGGCGAGATTGAGAATATTTCAGGAAACCGATCGCATGCTGTCAAGATAGGTACGAGCCTTTTGTCTTCCCTGCATGGGGTGTGCAAGCCACAATTTGATAGTGGCTCACGTTCAAAATCCAATTATACGCTTTCGGCGAGTTTTCCATCCAAAATCGCCATAGGAGAAAAGATAGCAATCAAGACTATGAATGCGAAGGGAAAGCTGACCTATCAGTCTTCAGACTCTTCCATTGCAACGGTGGATAAAAGAGGAAACGTGGTCGGGAAAAAGCAAGGCGAAGTCGAAATAATCGTGAAGTCTGCAGCCACGGGTACATACAACGTAGCCTACAAAATATTACCGGTCAAGGTGAAGACAACCTTATCGAAAACAGCAAGATACCTTGATATTGTGTGGCCGCAATCAATTTATGTAGGAACTACAAAAACAATACAGGTATCCGGTGCAAAAAATAAGGTATCTTATCAATCCTCCAACAAGGCGATTGCGAAAATATCATCCTCTGGCAAAGTGAGAGGGATGAAACCAGGCAATGTAACTATTACGATTACAACAAAAATTGGAAAAAATACATATAGATACTGGAATACCATTTCAATAATGGATATTACATATGTCAAGAGCGTATCGCTAGGTCAAAAGACGGCCAGTGTTGGAAAAGGGCACAAAATTACGCTCAAAGTATCCTACAAGCCGGTGGATGCAACGAATAAAGAAGTGACATGGACGACAAGTAATCAAAAAATAGCTACCGTTTCATCGAATGGCGTAGTGAGAGGAGTGAAAAAAGGCAAGGCAACGATTTCCGTCACTACAAAGGATGGCAAGAAAAAGGCATCCTGCAAGGTGACGGTGAAATGATAGGGTAGGTATCTCCAAACAAAATCCTTGCATAATAGATTAGTTTTGCTATAATATAACGGTAATACCGTTAAACAATCATTCTTGAAAGGAGAAACTATGAAAAAACACCAGGGAAACAAAGGGAGAGAAATTCGCAGATGGAGGGCGGGGCTACTGGCGGTGGTCATGGCTGGCTCGCTTCTGCCGAATTATTCTACTGTGAAGGCGTCGGATTTTGACGAGTTGCAGGAGGAGATTTCGTTCGAGGAAGAGTCGCTTGAGGCTTTGGACGAGGTAGCCTCAGAGGATTCGGACGAGTCTGCGGTGGAATTGTCCGACGAATTGCTGTCGGACGAGGAAGAAGTGGCAGCGGATGAAGACTCTGAATCCGATGAGATGGTTGTGGAAGAAGAGGACTTGGAAACGGAAGACGAGTCTGTTGACGCTGAGGTGGAGACTGAGACGGAGGATGAATCTGCGGATGCATTGGATGCGGACACGACCTGGCAGTCGTCGTATACCTATGAACTGGACGATGATGAGATGGAGATATATTTGGAATCTTTCAAAGGAAGTGAGACTAATTTGGTTGTTCCTGCAATAGCCGTTGAGGGAGGGAGAACCTACCGTACAGTGCTTGGAAGATTAGTATACGAGGATAATGAATCACTAAAAAGTATAAAATTTGAAGATGGTGTCCAATTTGGGGAATATACTTTTGGTCAGTTTAGTGGGTGTTCTGCGC
>JAFUXY010000143.1 GCA_017477005.1 Lachnospiraceae bacterium
ATTGGAAATGGATTTTTCTACAAAATACTCGACCACGTCGTCCGGATAAGGCTTGTATCCCAAAATATTCTGTCCGCGGAACAGCATCTGCAGCTTGGTCTTCTTGAAGCCAGCCCTGAGCTTTCTAAGACGCTCCCAAGGATCCTCTTTCAAAAATCGAAGACAGGCATCAAAGGTCGCGCCTCCCCAGCACTCCACCGCATGGTAGCCAATTTCATCCATCTTGTCGACGATCCCGAGCATCTGATCCGTCGTCATCCTCGTCGCGATCAGAGATTGATGCGCGTCTCTCAAAATAGTCTCGGTAATCTTGACCGGTCTTTTGGTCGCTTTCGGATCGCTGCCCGCATCCGGCTTTGTATTCATATCCTGTTTATTATTTGTGTCCGGCTTTTTATTCTTCGCCATATGCCTATCTACCTCCCGTATTTTCACCTCGCATTACCCTGCGTGCATGGTCACTTGAAAGTAAGAACATTTTTGTCCTTCACCATACTGAACTTGCTCGCAAGGTCACACGCCAAATATCGCCATAAACACACCGGCCGCCACTGCTGTTCCAATGACCCCGGCCACATTTGGTCCCATCGCATGCATCAAAAGGAAGTTGGTCGGATCCTCCTCCGCTCCCACCTTTTGCGCCACACGCGCGGACATAGGTACCGCCGACACACCGGCCGCTCCGATCAGAGGATTGATCTTTCCGCCCGTCAAGAAGCACAACAGCTTTCCAAACCATACGCCCGCCGCCGTACCAAAGGCAAAGGCTGCAAGCCCTAGTCCCACGATTTTCAGCGTATCCGTGTTCAAAAAGGCCTCCGCGCTCGTGGACGCACCTACGGACGTACCGAGCAGGATTACGACGATATACATCAACGCATTACTCGCCGTTTCAGAAAGCTGGCGCACCACGCCGGACTCCCGGAACAGATTCCCCAGCATCAGCATACCGACTAGCGGCGCCGTCGTAGGCAGGATCAAACAGACGACCAAGGTGACAACGACAGGGAACAAAATCCGCTCCAGCTTCGACACCGGGCGCAGGTTTTCCATCTTGATTGCCCGCTCCTTCGGCGTCGTAAACAATTTCATAATCGGAGGCTGAATAATCGGCACCAGGGACATATAGGAATACGCCGCCACTGCGATCGGACCCATCAGGCTTCCCTGCCCCAGCTTTCCTGCCAGGAAGATGGAAGTCGGACCATCCGCGCCGCCGATGATTGAAATAGCCGCCGCAGCCTTGTCGTTGAAGCCGATCGCCATTGCGATCAAATAAGCCGAAAAAATACCGAACTGCGCGGCTGCACCGAGCAGGAAGCTGATCGGATTGGCAATCAGCGGACCAAAGTCTGTCATTGCGCCCACGCCCAGGAAAATCAGCGAAGGCAAAATCGACCATTCGTCCAAGGTATAAAAATAATAGAGCATCCCGCCGACGCCATTGGCGCTTTCCTCCGGGCTCATCATAATATCCGGATAGATGTTGACGAGCAGCATACCGAACGCAATCGGCACCAGAAGAAGCGGTTCAAAATCCCAGCGTATGGCCAAATACAGAAAGAAACAGGCTACGGCGATCATGAAGAAATTGCCAACCGTCAGGTTGAAAAACGCTGTCTGATGCACCAGATTGGTCAGCGTCTCTGTAATATAATTCATCTGTATCTCCTTTTAATCCATAGTCGCCAACAGATCACCCGCATCGACAGACTGTCCCTCCGACACCTCGATAGATACGATCACACCATCCTTGGGCGCCACCACCGGGGTTTCCATCTTCATGACCTCCAGAACCACGACGGTCTGCCCTTTCTTGACCTGTGTGCCAACCGGCGCTTCAACACGGAACACCTTTCCGGCTGCGCCCGCCTCGATCGAGATAGAGCCGCCCTCATCTCCACTGCTGACCGGAGCAGCCGGTGCTGCAACCGGGGTCGTCGCCGTAGAAACGATGGACCCTCCACCCCGCTCTTCGACCACCACGTCATAATTCTTGCCATTCACGGTAATAATATACTCTTTCATGCCATACTCCTCCTGCAAAAGCCATCGCCTAAATGCTTCCTCTGTCCCTATTCATCTATCCATTCAATACCGGCGTCGAATCGAACGCACCACGAAATCATCGGTCGATATCTGCTCGCTGGCCGCAATCGCCGCCGCAATCACAGCGACCAATTCTCTTTCATCCTCTGTCGGCTCCGGAACCAAAAGCCGGATATCCATATACTGCTCCGGCTTGGGATCCGGAGATTCCTTTTTTGAAAATTTTTCGGTCAGATAGGGAACGATCCGAAAACAATAGATCAAAATCGAGATCAGAGCCAGCATACAAAACACAATGCTGATCCCCATGACCGTATTCATAAGTGCCTGTCCTACCATGCTCTACCTCTTATCTGCAGCCATGCTTTTTCTTCAGATTCAAATCCTTTGTAAACAAGATGCCGAACGCATCGATCAGATATTTTCTGGTGTCCACAAAATTGATGATCCGGTTTACATATCCATGCCGCGCGGCATT
Source organism: Lachnospiraceae bacterium (assembly GCA_017477005.1). Taxonomy (GTDB): domain Bacteria; phylum Bacillota; class Clostridia; order Lachnospirales; family Lachnospiraceae; genus RGIG4930. Next base: position 2,528 of record JAFUXY010000143.1, read on the forward strand.
TTGTACGCCGGAATGCTTCTCGGCAAAATCCTTCGCGATCATCCGACGGTCTCCCGGAAGATCCGCCGTCAAAATCTGCGCCGCGAGCTTTGCGTCAATGACCTCCATCGAAGCATCCGGATAAGCATAGACCAGATCGGCTCCCAGAGACTTGGGATCCATTGCCAGATAGGCGCTGCCCTTTGTCTCCTTCAGATACAACCCCACCTTGGGAACGGTGGCCTTTGCGAAAGCCGCCGTCAGCCCCGCCATGGCGCGCGGCAGGCCGCACTCTGCCTCCTTGGTCGGCTTGTAGCCGGAAACATTGATCAAACTCAGAATCGGTATATCGAACGCATCACAGAACCGCACGAATCCTGCTGCTTTTCTGGCTCCGCCCGCCGTCAGCACCGGCGCCTTTCCTTCCTCTTCGGATTGGTTGCCGATCACGCCCACCGTGACGCCGCCCATTCGGATAAAGCCGCAGGCCATGCTCTTGTGTACGCCGTCCCGCACCGGGATGTACAGCGTCTCATCCGAAAGCTCCCTGCAAAAATCGGCAATATTGTCCCGCTTGTTTTCGAGATCCAACACGCCCCGATTGAGGTCGTCCGAGCAGCCCGTCACAAGGCCATGCTCCCGATTCGAACCGGGGATCGTGGACAGAAGATTTCGCATCGCCCAAATCACTTCCAACTCGCTTCCGACGCCGTCCACATTTCCGGCGACCTGGTACTGATACTGCGCCGTCGAAGTGTCCTCGTCCGTATCCGTCAGTGCCTTCGGCGACTGCAAAAACATCGTCGAGCTGTCCGTCATATAGATGAAATCATTCAGAGACGCAAAGACCGACAACGCGCCGCCGCATTGCCCGAAAATACCAATGATCTGCGGAACCATACCGGAGGCCTCCGTAGATTTCCGATACAGAGCCGCCATAGACTCCGTCGCGTCAAACGACTCCTGGAAGCGGATGCCCGTGCTGTTCAACAGACCGACCACCGGCGCACCCAGACGCATTGCCATATCGTACAAACGTATGATCTTTTGGATGTGCATTTCGCCCATGGAGCCGCCCAGCACATCTGCATCCTGCGCGTAGATGAATACCACCCCACCGTCGATCAACCCATGACCGGTGATCACGCCATCCGAAGGAGTTCCATTGGCCGTGATGTTGAAATCCGTTTTTCGAGACGTGATCTCAGCTCCTATTTCCACAAAACTGTGGTCGTCCAACAACGCCTCAATTTTCTCTCTTGCCGAATCTAGCATAAATCCTATCCCTCCACTTTAGGAACTGTTTATATTCTAAAAACCTCGTGTATCCATTCGATGGATCAGCCTGTGACAGCCGAAACCGCCTCGTTCGCTTCCGCCTCCGCCTGCTGCTTGAATTCCTCGATCTGTACAGGACTGATCGTAGGCAGCTCTTCGATCGAATTGACCCCAAACGTCCGCAAAAACTCCTCTGTCGTGCCAAAGAGCAGCGGTCGCCCCGGCGCGTCCAATCGCCCCACCTCTTCAATCAAATGATAATCCACTAGCCTCGAGACCACATGCCCGCAGGACACGCCGCGGATCTTTTCGATCTCGGCCTTCGTGACCGGCTGCTTGTACGCTACGATCGAAAGCGTCTCCAACAGCACGTCTGTCAGTCGGATTTTCTTTGGCTGTTTGGCGATGCGAACCAAATATTCGTAAATTTCCGGCGCCGTGCTCATCTGATACGCGTTTTCCAACCGCATGATCCGTATGCCGCGACCGGCGGATTCGTAGCGCGCTGCCATTTCCTCGAGGATATCCACGACCTCGGACTCCTCCATCTCAAGCGCGGCAGCGATTTTGTCCACCTCCACAGAGTCTCCCATCGCAAACAAAATACCCTCGATGGCCCGCACCGCTTCTGCACGCTGCATCATCAAGCCGCCTCCCCTTGCAAGGATTGAATCTGTATCTCGTCAAAAATCTTTTCCTGCACGATACGGATCGTGCCATTCTTGATCAGCTCCAACACCGCAAGAAAGGTCACAATAATATCATTTTTGGTGCAATGCTCTTCCAATAATTCCCGAAAGCCAAATCTCTGATGCGCTACACAGTACTCCGATAAGAATTCCATTTTTTCCTCGAGCGAAACCTCTTCCTTGCGAATGGATCCAAACTTGGAACGAATTGGATCCACCCGCCCCTTTTCCCGCCGCAACAGCTCTTGAAAAATGCTGTTGAGTTTTTTCAAGGTAATGCCCATCATCAACTCTTCGACATCGACCGGCTGCTCGTAGGACAGCACTTCCTTGGGAATCGTCGGAAGCTTGTAAAACACCTGATCGGCGTCCATCTGCCGGTCCTTGAGCTCGGAGGAAATGCTTTTGAACATTTTGTACTCCAAAAGCTGCTGGACAAGCTCTGCCCGCGGATCCTCCTCTTCCTCGTCCTCTTCGGCCTCTCTCGGAAGAAGCATTTTGGATTTGATTGAAAGAAGCGTCGCAGCCATGACCAGAAACTCGCTCATTTCATCGAGATCCCTGCGTTTCATTTCCTCCACATACGCCATGTACTGGTCTGTGATCTCTACGATCGGTATATCGTAGATGTCCACCTGATTCTTGTGGATCAAGTGGAGCAGCAGATCCAGAGGTCCCTCAAACGCTTCCAATTTGACTTGTAATTCCACCATCACTATCAGCCTTTCTGCCTATACATACCAAAACCTAAGTATAGTCATTTAAGGGTGGAATTTCAAGAAAAAAACACAAGATTTTGTATTTCTCACAGCTTCGCATACCCATAGCCGTTCACCATCGCCTCAATCGGAATCCCACGCACGCAATACGGACATTCAAGCTGCGAGAACGTGGAATAGC
>JAFUXY010000144.1 GCA_017477005.1 Lachnospiraceae bacterium
ACATCTCTATCGCCAAAGATCGCATGGATATCCTCCCATTGAAACGTTTGCATGATCTATTGGCCTCCACACTTCCGGAAGAGGAGAAAAAAGAGCAGATCCTGTCGCTCGCCAAGACGATTACCCCTTCATCCTCCTTCGTCACAAAATCAGAGGACGAAAAAGACGAAAACGGGGATCCCATCTACAGTATAGACACAGACCGTTTCGTCAGCGGATTGAACAAAGAGAATTTCCTGAACCAAAATTTGAGCAAAGAACAATTGGAAGCATTCGGTTTTGCCTCGGCTGAGGAACTCATGGCCTATGATCCAGAAATACGGGAAAACCTGGAAATGGGGATGAAGTTGTATTACCTTCTTCGTCCCGTCTATGAAATGCAAGCGGATTTGGACGCGTCCTGCTGCGGCATCTTATTCTGCAAAGCCTTGGAACTGCAATTGCGGAACAATTTCGTCGACGGCCTGAAAGCATGTTTTCCCGATCATGAAATCAAAAAGAACAGAGTGTCCATCCCCCTCAAAGACGCTTCCAACAGTGAGTTCATGATCGGCGTAATCCACAATATCCTAATCAAGAAGAAACGAGAGCTTTGCAGCATAACACAGTCGACAAATGCTCACGCTAAAAATCCGGCCTGGTGGGATTTCTTCATTAGCAAACTAAAACAAGCAAAAGACGAAAGGAATTCCTGTTGCCATCCGCAAAAATTCGGATGGGCACATGTGAATCAACTGATTCAATATGAATTTCGCGAAACCCAAGAGAATTCGGGAAAAATAGGTGGAATTTTCTTTGAAAGCGAGATTGGCAAACAATTCAGTCCCTGCACATCAACGCGATAAAACCGGAATCTGATCGAATATGCAAATGATTTGAAACACAAGGAGCATCGACCATGAACGAAAACGCAACGGCTTATCAAGACGAAGACGCCTTGATCACGGAAATGATCGACGGGAAAGAGTATCTCATGTCACCGCGTCCCGCACCCAGGCACATGACCGTTTCCACAAACATCCATCATATCTTCAAGCGTTTCCTGAAAGGGAAGAAATGCAAGGCATTCCTGGAGGTGGACGTACATCTTGGCGAAAAGGATACCCTTGTCCCCGACGTATTGATCGTTTGCGACAAGGACAAGATAAAGCCCAACGGCATAGACGGCGCTCCGGATCTTGTGGCCGAGGTACTTTCTCCTGCCACCGCAGGCAGAGACAAGGGCGTCAAAAAAACCGCTTACGAAAAAGCGGGCGTGAAGGAATATTGGATTGTAGACCCGGAATCGAAGTCCATTGACGTTTATCATTTACAAAACGGACGCCTCGAATTTGTCGACACCTATCTTGTCTATCCCGATTGGGAATGGGACCGGATGAGCGATGAGCAGCGAGCCGCCGCCCGCCTGTCCGTGAAAGTTTCCCTCTATGACGATCTGCTTGTGGATGTGAGGGAAGTGTTTGAGGACATCTGATGAAAATGTCCCAAAACGAAGAAAATCGCCTAAGCCTCAACAAAAAAGGCTTAGGCGATTCTTATTTATTCTTCCGCCATCATCGACGACGCCGTGCGGGAGACTTCCTCGCATTGCGCGGAGACTTCCTCCGTGGCTGCCGAGATTCTGAGGATGTAATCCTTGATAGCGCGGACCTGGTCTCCCATTTCCGTCGAGGCCGCTGTCATGCCGCGGACTTCCGTTGCCGCCGACTCCTGGTTCTTCTGCGTCTCTCGCACCGTCTCGTCGGTGGCCTGGGCCAGCTTCCGCACTTCGTCGGCCACCACGGCGTAGCCGCGGCCCGCGTCTCCGGCGTGGGCGGCCTCGATGGCCGCGTTCAGCGCGAGAAGGTTCGTCTGTCCCGCGATCTTCATGATGTCGTTGGACGCGGCGGCGAAATCGCTCATCTTCTTGGAAACCGTGTCCGTGCTATCTTTCAGACGGTCGGAGGATTCCGTGAGGGTTTCGATCTGCCGGGTGATGTCGTTGACGTGCTTCGCGTTCTCGGAGCTGGCGTCCGCCACCTGCTTGATGGCCTCGATGATCTCCTTGACCTTGCCCGAGATCTGGTTCCTCCGGCGCTCGGTTTCCGCCACGAGGACGCGATGACGCTCGTAGTCCACGCAGCTGTCGGGAACGTTCTTGCCGCGCTTCACCGCCTGGGCGAACCGCTTGCAGCTTCCGTAGCCGCAGGCGAAGCAATTTATGTTCCTGGACTCCGCCGTGGTTTTCCCGAGGCTGTTGAAAACGTCCTCCAGATATTCGTCGTCAAAGAATCCGTGGACGTCCTTGGCCGTATAGTTCCGCCGGAAATCGTCGACGTTCAGGTGCTGGTCGAAATAGACGAAAGGCGCGTATTCCGTCCCCTGCTCGGTGTGACGGACCTGGGCTTCGACCTTGGCCTGCTTTTTCCGGTTCGTCTTTGCGTCGATGTCGTCCAGCACGGCGCTCTTCGTCGTGCCCGGCCCCCGGTTGCAGCCCTCGCCGCAGTTCAGGATATCCACCACCGTCGGCACCGGCTTTCCCATCTGCCGGCGCGCCAAATATTCCCGCAGATACGGGTAGGCGTGCTTCGGCGACTCGATCTGCCGCACCCAGATCTCGGGATTCGTCACGAAAATATTTTCCTTGAGACCGCCCGGTCGGCTGTAAGTGTGGCCGAGGCCCGCCTCCATGCCTTCGAAATCCTCGGCGGGGAAACTGCGGAGATTGATATGCTCGCGCTCAATTTTTTCCTGCAATTTCCTGAAGGTCACGTTGTAATGCACGAGCCCGCTGTTGTTCGAATCGCCGATCTCGTCGGCCTTCGCCACGCAGGGAGAGAGGAACGCCAGCTTTTCCGTGACGTTCATGTATTTCCGCAAGTAAACCGCCAGGCACATCATCGGGCTGTGGATCGGCGAAAGATAAGGCAGGATGTCCGGGATATACCGCTCGCAATAGTTGATGATGGCCGGGCAGGGCTGCGCCACGACGGACTCCAGCCGGTATTTCTCAATCGCCCTGAGATACGCCCAGGTGGTGATGTCCGCACCCATGGACACGTCGTAAATATGCTTGACGCCCTTGGATTTCAGCCATCCGAAAAGATGCTCCGCGTCCTCGAAATTGACCTGCGCCGCCGGAGCCGCAATCACGGAAATCGGCTGGCCCGCCGCCAAATCGTGGAAAAACGCATCCGTGTCGTCTTCGTAATCGCGGGCGCCGTGATCGCAAATGCCGAGACACGCGCCGCAGTGAATGCAATACTGGTTGTCCACCCGCACTTTTCGCTTTCCGTCCGCAGAGAGATACGCTTCATTGGCGCAGTCCACGGGACACGCTTCGATACATTTGTTGCAGCCGGTGCATTTGTCTTCATAAGTAAAAACCCTGCCCATACAATGATCCCCTTTTTGTCGCCATGCGACCGCCGCACCCTCGCACATCGAGCCTGCGGGATGCGGCGGCTGCAAACCGGATAGATTGTTTTTCCAGATTATTCCATTTCCTGACGGATCGCGAAGAACGACTGCGGATGACCGCAGACCGGACATTCCTGCGGAGCCTCGACGGACTCGGCGATGAAGCCGCAGTTCGCGCACATCCAGAGCTTCTTCTCGCCGCGCTTGAAGAGCTTCTCGTTCTCGACGTTGGCCAGCATCAGACGGTACTGCTTCTCGTGACGCTTCTCGATCTCGGCGACGCGCTCAAACAGGTACGCGATCTGCTCGAAGCCTTCCTCCTTCGCCTTCTTCGCGAATTCGGGATACATGCTGGTCCATTCCTCGTTCTCGCCTTCCGCCGCCATTTTCAGGTGCTCGGACGTCGGTTTTGTCAGGCCGCCGAG
>JAFUXY010000145.1 GCA_017477005.1 Lachnospiraceae bacterium
AGTATATGCATATAATTGACACAAAATACCACAAACAGTTGAAAGAGGAATCATTATGAACTTAGACGAACTGGCCATCAAACAACACCTTGCATGGAACGGAAAACTGGATATTGTCGCAAAAGCCCATGTGAATACAAAGGAAGACCTGTCGATTGCCTACACGCCCGGCGTAGCGGCGCCCTGTCGCGAGATTGCGGAAAACGAGGAAGAGGTCTACCGCTATACGATGAAAGGAAACACCGTCGCCGTGGTGACCGATGGCAGCGCTGTCCTTGGACTCGGCAATATTGGTCCCAAAGCAGCGCTTCCTGTCATGGAAGGAAAATGCGTGCTGTTCCGGGAATTTGGAGGAGTCAACGCATTTCCCATCTGCCTCGACACGCAGGACACCGATGAACTCGTCAAGATGATCATCGCTTTAGCGCCCGGGTTTGGCGGCATCAATTTGGAAGATATCGCTGCTCCCCGCTGCTTCGAGATCGAACAAAGGGTACAGGAAGCCTTGGACATCCCGGTCTTCCATGACGACCAACATGGGACGGCCATTGTCGTGTTGTCCGGCATCTTAAACGCCCTTCGGATCGTGAAAAAAGAACGGCAGTCCTGCTCCGTCGTCATCAACGGCGCCGGTTCCGCCGGTATTGCCATCGCCAAGCTGCTCTACGCGAGTGGTTTTTCCAATATCACCCTCTGTGACCGGGCCGGAATCGTTTCCTCCCAGTCTCCGCGGCTCAACGACGCCAAGCGGGAAATACTTAGGTACACAAACCTGTCCGACCGTTCCGGATCACTCGCCGACGCTATGCAGGGCGCGGATATTGTGATCGGCGTCTCATCGGCTGGCGTGATCTCCCCCGAGATGGTTTCTTCGATGAACGACGACGCGATCTTGTTCGCCCTGGCCAATCCTATCCCGGAAATCATGCCGGATCTTGCCAAATCTGCCGGCGCGCGAATCATCGGAACGGGACGAAGCGATTTCGCGAACCAAGTCAACAATGTCCTGGCTTTCCCGGGAATATTTAAGGGCGCTTTAGAAGGCCGGGCGCCCCGTATCACGGAGCGGATGAAGCTGGCCGCCGCTACGGCGATCGCTTCCTTGATTTCGGATGAGGAACTGCGCGAGGACTACGTGATCTGCGAACCGTTCGATCCACGGATCGCTCCGACTGTAGCCGAAGCTGTGAAAGCAAATATCGAAGAATAGACCATGTCCGAATTTAGCTTAAAAAATCAAATTTTGATTTTAGAATTATTGTATCAGTGCAAGGATCCTCTTTCCAATGCTATGATCAACGACTTTTTTTCTTCGGGCAGCTTTGCGCATTATTTCACCGTACAAGAAACCCTGCATGGTCTTTTGGACGATGGATGCATCCAAATGCATTCCACGCCCAATATGTCCTTCTATAAGCTGACAAACACCGGTGAAGCTGCGCTGCTCCCCTATCGGAGCGAGCTCACACCCGAAGAAAAAAAAGCCGTGGTATCCTTCCTGAGAGCCCACCGTCAGTCTCTCGTGCAAAGGAAAAAAATCTCAGCCATCTGGTATCGAGCTGTGGAAGGCGGTTTTCAATGCGATCTGAAGGCGGTGGAAAATGGAAAAACGCTGGTTGATATATCTATCCATTTACCGACG
>JAFUXY010000146.1 GCA_017477005.1 Lachnospiraceae bacterium
TCCTTTGGTCAGAAGGACATAGCCACGAATCAGATACAGGAACACATTTCTCAACTCCGATGCTCCCGACAGCGTATTCACTCCGGCAAAGCCGTCGTACTTGTCGGTGCACTCCTCGTTTCGAAATGCGGGCAGTCTCTCTATGGCTCAACTTCGTTTTCGCCAAGCTCGACTAGCCTCGCCGCATAGGTAACGATAGTACTATACTACCTTTATTCGGAAATTGCAAACAAAATTTGGGGAAAGAAATGAAATTTTTATGCTAACTCCTCAAAGCTGACAAATTTATACTTTCCTGCGCCATATCCCTTCACAGCCTCAACAATCTTCGCCCTTTTCATTGAATTCATGATATTCGTTGCCTTCGATTTTGAACACTCCAACCAAACCATTACATTTGTCTGTCCAAACGGATCATTTTGATAGGAACTGTACACCTTCTCTATATTACGAATATAGATATTGCCCACCCCCTCTTGCGTGAGCATTGCTGCATATTTTTCAAAAGTGTTGCTTACTTTTTCCTCCGCGTTGCTTACTTTTCGATACATGATAACACGTATGCCGTCTCCGGATTCTTCGAATTCCAATTCGGGAAGCTCATATTCCTCACATTCTCTAAGAATTCGCGGGATTCCAGTTCCCCATTTATCCACAATCCCCATATATTTGAACGCTTCTGCAATCGCTGCATTTCTGCATCTGGATGTGCCCGACATTGCCCTTTCGATATCCAATCCATCATAGAGCATCCCTGGGGAATCCACCTCGATTCGATCATCATAGACCGACACTTGCACACTCGATTCCACCATATAACTTCGATGGATAACAGCATTTGCTATCATCTCCCGAATGGACCATTCCGGCAGCTCATACACGTTCACAGAATGAATCCCCACAATATCCACTCCAAGATTAATGTGCTTCAAGACAAATTGATACGCTTCCTCAACTTAGCGATAAATAGGGCCATCCATTTCCCTTTTATCCAGAAAAATTCTTCGATCCTCTCCTTTGAATCTGGCACATTGAATGATTGCATTTCTATTGGGATTGTCCGTCAACAAGGAATAAGCATGCGTGGGACACAATTCTTTTCCCTCTCTGCGCAAAATTCCGATGTTTTCCAATTTTTGTATGGTCATATTCTTGACCGCGGCTCGTTGTTCCTCCGTCTTGCAATTCTTGACCGCTTCTTGGTACATATTTTTGCAGAGCTGTTCAGCGGACTTCACCTCGAAATCTCTTCCAATCTCCATCATCGTATCGTAGGAGATTCTTTGCCCTTCCAATTCCAGCTCTTTTCGTTTTCTCTCGCTGGCAGACACACTGATCCCGTTATATTCAACGCCAATCACGACCTGTCCACCAGAAGTATTTGCGAATGCAATGATATCCTTCAGCAGCTTCTCGTGTCTTGCCGGGATTTCACGCTTATATTCTATATTTTTGTTTTCTCCACGAATTCTGCGTTTCATCTCTCTCGCTCTCACCGACTAGTCAATCCACCAAGCGCCTCTTTAATCATTTATCGGTATCTCATCCAATATTTCTCTTCAATATAACACGTTAGCTAAGATTATGCAAAACTTCTTGATGACAGTTCCATACCATATATGATAAAATATAACCGCATCGCAAATAATTCAATACAGAAAAAACAAACTATGTTTTTCAAGAAAAAATCCGAAAAGAAATCATTTGACAAAGAAAAGTTGAAGCCCGTGATCCGAGCCAGTATTTGCAACGGCGAACAGACGGCTGGCTTCCAAGATATTCACTCTGGTTCATTTGAAGAGGTCATGCTCATTCGAAATGAGACCGATTTGGAATTATTCAAACATGAGTACGGCATCGAGGGAACGATCGAGAAAATCTATTGATTATCAAAAGTGACATAATCAAATATTTTTGTCAAAATTTTTACTCGTTTAGGATATTTATAGGAAACGAATAAACGCATGAGCGTGGATTTTTGAGGAAATACGATCAAATCAATACTTCCTTAAATTCGTTTACTATATGTTTTTCTACATGAAGGGAGGAACTTTATGGACGCAAAAGCTATGTTTCAGCTGACCTACGGCCTCTTTGTCGTGACAGCGCAAAGGGACGGGAAGCACAACGGATGCATCACCAACACCGCCGGGCAAGTGACAGCAGATCCGAACCGCATCTCGCTTGCGGTCAACAAGGCAAACTACACACATGATATGATCAAAGATTCCGGCAAATTCACGGTATCCATTATCAGCCAAGATGCGGATTTTTCGCTGTTCAAGCATTTCGGTTTTCAGTCCGGAAGGGACGTGGACAAGTTTGTGGATTTTTCGGATTGCAAAGAAGAGACGAACGGCACATTGTACATTACCAAGGGGACAAATGCCTACATTTCTGCTGAGGTGGAGCAGACCATTGATTTGGGAACACATACGCTGTTCATCGCCCGCGTGACTGACATGGAAGTTCTTTCCAATACGCCGTCTGTGACGTATACCTATTATCAGGAACACATCAAGCCCAAACCAGAAGCCGTTGGAAAGACCCCGGACGGGCAAACCGTCTGGCGCTGCAGGATTTGCGGCTACGAATACGTCGGCGAGGAATTGCCGGATGATTTCATCTGCCCGATCTGCAAACATCCCAAAGCGGATTTCGAAAAGATTACCGGGGCGTGATTTTCTCAATTGTGACTTTTTCATCGAACGACCATGCAGCTTTCTCTGTGTGGTCGTTTGTTCTTCATCTGACATCGTTTTTTTCGCAAGCATTCGATCACGCATTTTTTGAAACTTATAATAATCCTCAATGTGCTGAACCCTATTTCTGATCAGTGATGCAGCATAATTGGACACCATGTCTAGTTCGCCCTGTTTTAGATCATAAAATATACTCATATCTCGTGTTGCAATTGCCATGTGTATACCTCCAAAAGTCTTCTTTCATCAATAAACCTCAAATCACTTGTAGAAAAAAGGCCTCCGGTCAAACCAGAAGCCTTTTCTTAATCGTTATCGTTTAGTAATCAGCGATCGACATCACTCCACAATCGTAGCCACACGACCAGACCTACTGTACGGCCACCCTCACGGTTCAGTGTGGCTTGATCGCATCTTATAAATGACGATTTTTCGATGTTTCTCTTTCTCAACACCTGTATATTATGTCGATTTCTTGGCGATATTCAGTTTATTGGAGTCAGAGTGGTGGCAAGACATTTTTCTTATATTAGTTTTCAAAAACTTTCATTAAATATCATAACTTAGCTATCAAACCAGTTCTCACTCTACGTCGAGTGCTAAATACATCGGCTTACACCCTTTTTCATCATCCTTGAAAGAAAAATGCAAATCTTCATCCAGATCATCAAAATAATTTCTCCTATAAAGAGAATAGACTTCTTCAGTAGCAGCCAATGTTACAAAAGAAAAACCAACATATTTATGTCGTATTTCATACACCTTGTTCATGAAATCACCAAATAATTGATCTGATATTTTCACATTTTTCCCTTCATCTGTTTGCCCAATTATTATTCCTCTGTACTTCTCATTCAGTGCAAAAAAATTCAAATGCACAGAGCCACCTATTTTATATTTATCATCACCACTAAACATATCGATATATCCAACACCAATATTGTAATATCCTATTATGTGCGTTCGCTTTTCATCAATCCATACAAATGTTTTTCCCAAACCATCATTAAGTGCATCTGGTGATTTTATAAACTCATCCAAAAAGTCATTCCCAGACGAAAAATCTTTTGACAAGCATAACATATCGTTTGTATATATTTCTGTCTTTACATTAGTCTTCATCTGTATATATACACTTCCTTATTTCTGTTTTTCCTGTACGGGTATCGGTAACTTTTGAATATAACTCACCTGTCAATTCGTCCTCAAACAATTCCACATCCAATGACAGTAAAGAATCAAAATGTTTTTTTGCTTCTTTGGACATGGTTCTTTTCAAAGGTTTATTCGCTACAAAAGGCATTTGAGCCAGCATAGCATATGCTCCTGTTCCAGCCATAACATCACCTCCGTTTAGGTTTGCAAGCATTCTATATCTATAATCATTTTATCATTATTATCTTAATTTCCAATAATTTTAAAATCATAACTTCCTATAACAACTTCGCCCTCGTATGTCACAAATCGCAATATTTCCTCACACAGAGACAAAGGCAATTCACTTTTATGAATTCGTTTACCTTTTGTGTATTCTTAGCCTTACGCCCTGTATTACTTACAAAACTACCCTTTTTCCATGGCGCCTTCGAATAATACAGAAATCTAGTCTGCTTTGCATATTGCTTTATTTATAATCATCATCCTCAAGAGCCTTCTTTGCTCTTTTCAAATCATCCTTTGCTGTCTGTAGCCGATATAACGCTAAATCTTTTATGCCGCCTTCCATAGTACAACACCTTCCTTTTGAATATTTTTATAATACGGCATGATATCCTTCCACTCGTCAAACTTTTTTTCTTCTATCAAGGATGTCGTTATTACTTGATCGTATTCCAAATCCAGCTTTACTACTACATCCAACCATTTATCGTACATATCCGCATCGTCTTTTTTTACCATTATGGCAACATCTATGTCCGACTCTTCTGTTGCCGTATTTCTTGCAACGGAACCATAAACAATCACAGAAACCAGGTTGTCTCCGTATATATCCCTGACAGACTTAGAAATCTCCTTAAATAATACATGATCCAATGTGATAACCATATCTCTACTCCAGCCTATATCCATTGACCCTACCTATGCTGACACAGAAAATCCAATTCAGTCTCAAGAAATCTCAAAGCTTCTCGTGTTTTTCATATATTATCATAACAAAGGCGGGAAAACATAGATGCACTCAATATCATTTGACAAGGTATTTCTATCTGATAGGCTATTATCTGAAGACCTGGGTATATCAAATCACCTATCTTGAAAACTGGCAGCTTATACAACTTGCCTTTAGCTTTTCCTCCAAATCCTCCAAACTCCACAGACTCGTTAATACACTCAGCGCCCATGTCGGTTAGTACTTCTTCATCATCGACCCACACAGGAAACAACGCTCCCGTATCAAGCATCACATTAAATTGGTGCCAATCCGATAACTTTGCTACCGGACGCTGAATATTCTTGTTCAACTCCAATGTAAACTGCCTCATACCATATACCCCACAACACCAAGAGGCGCCAAGTGATCCGGGTGTGTATAACAACTATAAAGATTATCATCCCTAAGTTGCATTCTTGTCAACTCTCCCCTTGTTCTGTCTGTATATCTTACGACCGCAGAAATTACGGTAGAGCCGTCCCATTCAACATCAACAAGCCCCACCCATTGATCCGGAAATCTTTCTTGTATTTCTTTCCAACTCAGGCGTTCATTCATATCAGGCACCTCCTTTCATCCTTTGCTGTCTGTAGCCGATATAACGCTAAATCTTTTATGCCGCCTTCCATCGTTCTTTCAAAGATTCCAACTCTTTCATTTACAGTATAGTCTGATCACATCCGAATTACAACCAAAAATTCACCAAAGAAAAAAGGCCTCCGGTCAAACCAGAAGCCTTTTCTTAATCGTTATCGTTTAGTAATCAGCGATCGACATCACTCCACAATCGTAGCCACACGACCAGACCCTACTGTACGGCCACCCTCACGGATAGCGAACGTAAGTCCCTGCTCCATAGCGATCGGATGGATCAGCTCGATCGTCATCTCTACGTTGTCGCCAGGCATACACATCTCAGCCTTGTTGCCGTCGTTGTCCTTCAGTCCGGAAACAATGCCCGTCACGTCCGTTGTACGGAAATAGAACTGCGGACGATAATTGTCGAAGAACGGCGTATGACGTCCGCCTTCCTCAGCCTTCAGCACGTAAACCTGAGCGGTAAACTTCTTGTGGCAGGTCACGGTGCCAGGAGCAGCCAACACCTGTCCACGCTGAATCGCATCACGGCTCACGCCACGAAGCAGCGCGCCGATGTTGTCACCAGCCATAGCCTCATCCAACTGCTTGCGGAACATCTCGATACCGGTCACAACCGTCTTCTGCTTGTCCTCGGAAATACCAAGGATCTCTACTTCCTCGTTCAGATGCAGCGTACCACGCTCCACACGGCCCGTAGCCACAGTACCACGTCCAGTAATCGTGAATACGTCCTCGACAGGCATCAGGAACGGCTTGTCTGTGTCACGGACCGGCTCAGGGATGTACTCGTCTACGGTAGCCATCAGCTCCATCATATTGTCCTGATATGCGGAATCGCCCTCGAGAGCCTTCAAAGCGGAACCCTTGATGATCGGGCAGTCTTCGAAACCATACTCCTCAAGCTGCTCAGTCACTTCCATCTCAACGAGCTCGATCAGTTCTTCGTCGTCTACCATATCGCACTTGTTCAGGAATACGATAATGTTCGGCACGCCTACCTGACGAGCCAGCAGGATGTGCTCCTTCGTCTGAGCCATCA
>JAFUXY010000147.1 GCA_017477005.1 Lachnospiraceae bacterium
CACGGACAGATAGGCATCGTGAAGCTGAACATATTTTCAAACCAAGCCGTTCTGATACTCCTTGTCCCTGTGGCGAATCTTCTCCACCATCGCCTGCCATTCCGCGAGCTCCGGAGAAGGCGCCTCGATCTTCAATTCCCGGCAGACAATGCCGGAAAAGTTGGATTTCTCCAGCATCAAAGGCGCTTCGTACAGGTTGTCGAGCGTCCGATTTTCGATCACGCAGTCCTGCGGCACATTACAAAACATAGAAATCTTTTGGAAAATACTTTTCTCCAAAGGCTCATTGCACCGCAGCACGATGATATTGGGCACAATCCCCATCCCCTGCAATTCCTTGACCGAATGCTGCGTCGGTTTTGATTTGTGCTCGTGGGAGCCGTGGAGATAAGGCACCAGGGTCACATGGATGAACAGGCTGTTTTCCCTGCCGATTTCCAAGGAGATCTGCCGCACCGCCTCCAAAAAAGGCTGCGATTCGATATCCCCGATCGTGCCTCCGATCTCGGTGATCACGACATCCGCGTCCGTCTCCCGTCCCGCGCGGTAGACAAATTCCTTGATCTCATTGGTAATGTGCGGAATCACCTGCACTGTGGAGCCCAAATATTCCCCTCTCCGCTCCTTGTTCAATACCCGCCAATAGACCTTGCCCGTGGTCAGGTTTGAGTATTTCGTCAGATTTTCGTCAATGAACCGCTCATAATGCCCGAGATCCAAGTCGGTCTCCGCCCCATCGTCCGTGACATATACCTCGCCATGCTGATAGGGACTCATCGTCCCAGGATCCACATTGATATAGGGGTCGAGCTTCTGGGCGACCACCACTAGCCCCCGGCTCTTCAACAGCCTGCCAAGAGAGGCCGCTGTAATCCCCTTCCCCAATCCGGACACCACGCCTCCGGTCACAAAAATATATT
This sequence comes from Lachnospiraceae bacterium, assembly GCA_017477005.1. Taxonomy (GTDB): domain Bacteria; phylum Bacillota; class Clostridia; order Lachnospirales; family Lachnospiraceae; genus RGIG4930. The sequence continues at coordinate 921 of JAFUXY010000147.1, forward strand.
TCGCCATGATTTGGTACTCCTATTCCCACTCAACTATCTATAAGTGTTCCTATGCGCACACATTGCTATATATTCTTATTTTTTGCTGTTATTTATTTCCTGTTCCACACATTCCATATATTCCGCTTATTTCGTAACATCATAAAAACATCAACGATTAGCTTCATGAAAATGTGAATTCCTCCCGCGCCTCTTCCTCTGAAAGCAAAAAGGCGCCCCCGAGATCGTATCTCAAAGACGCCGTTGCCTTTCTGATTGCGTATCATACATCTTCCCATTGATTTTGTCAAGATACTTTGCCCGACCGCTCAGCGCAGGGTACTATGGCGCTAAACCGTCATCGCCGGATATTTCAAACAAATCGCCCACCCCGCAGCCAAACATGCGGCAGAGCTTGTCCATCGTATTGTAGTCAACCCTTGTCGCTACGTCGCGATACAGGTTAGCCACCGTGTTCCTCGCCAGGCCGGTTTCATTGCACACGTCCTGTATTTTCTTTCTGTCTCGCCCCATGAGGGTGGATAGCTTGCATCTGATCAATTCCATCACCTCCCTTTCTTCCTATTATATATTTTTGCTTTCAACATGTCAAGCGTAATAGTCAATATATTGATAATTTTTATCAGAAAACTATTGACACTACCGCTACATATGTTAATATATTCATACAGCAACATAATCAATTTAATCAGTTTCATAATCATAGAAAGGGGATAAACTATGTTAAAGAACCAAAAATTTGGGGTAGAGATCGAAATGACAGGCATCACGAGGGAAAAGGCGGCAGGCGTAGTTGCGGAAGCTCTAGGAAGCACGCCATCGAATCCGGCGCCAAACTGCTATCGCACGAGGGAGATCAGGGATAAGGCAGCAAGGACTTGGAAGATCATGAGGGATTCGTCAATCATTCCCGCAATCAATGATGGCACCAGCAAGAGACTGGACGAATACAGGGTGGAGTTCGTGACTCCGCCCTTGGATTACGCTGACA
>JAFUXY010000148.1 GCA_017477005.1 Lachnospiraceae bacterium
AAAGAAGAGTGGCGGTTTGAAGCCGAGGAAGCGATGGCGCAGGCTGTGAAGGATCTGGTGCGTGGTGTGCGGCAGATTCGGACCGATATGGACGTGCCGCCATCGAGAAAGGCGAAGATTTTTATTACCTCTGACAAGGAAGAAAAAAGGGAGACGTTTCGACAGATGGCGGATGCGTACCGCACGCTGGCCGGGGCTTCGGAGATCATCGTAGCAGAGGATGCGTCCGGGGTGGATGATTCCGCTGTTTCGGTGGTGATCCCGGATGTGGTGGCGTATATTCCGCTTGAGGAGTTGGTGGATCTCGAAAAGGAACGGGAGCGTCTGAATAAAGAAAAACAGCGTCTCGAAAAGGAGTTGGCACGTTCGAAGGGCATGCTTTCGAATGAGAGATTTCTTGCAAAGGCGCCGGCTGAGAAGGTCGAAGAAGAGCGGCGGAAGCAAAAGGAATATGAACAGATGATGAACGACGTGTTGAAGCGGCTCGAGCAGTTCGAATGAAAGGAACGCGATGATCGATTTTGATGAAGAATTGAAAAAATTCAAACCGATTCCCGACACAGGAGAGGTGGCGGGCGCCATTTATGACAGGGATACGACGGATATGGTGGACATCCTCAAAGAAATGATGAAGGAGAAACAATGATCTGTTTCAACTGTGGGAGCGATGTGGGCGAGGAGGAACGCTGCCCGTATTGCGGGGCGAATCTGCGCGTCTACCGTCGGATTCTGTATGCGTCGGTCGCGGCCTACAACGAAGGTCTCGAGCGGGCGAGGATGCGGGATCTGACCGGGGCGCTTGAAAGCCTCCACAAGAGCCTGCGTTTTGACAAATACAATACGACGGCGAGGAATCTGCTCGGTCTCGTGTATTATGAAATGGGCCAGTCGGCGCTCGCGCTGCGGGAATGGGTGGTCTCCAAAAATTTCCAGCCCAAAAACAATCCTGTGGACAATTATTTGGATGAGGTGCAGAAGCCGGGGCTCTTGAACCGGATGGATCAGATGACCCAGAAATTCAATCAGTCGTTGGCGTATTGCAAAAATCAGAGCACCGATCTCGCCAAGATACAACTGAAGCGAATCCTGCGCTCCAATCCCAAGATGATCGAGGCATACCAGCTTTTGGCGCTGGTGTTGATGCGGGAGGGAAAGTACGAGGATGCGCGGCGGAACCTTTTGGCGGCGGCGAAGATCGATGTCAAAAATCCGATTACGATGGCGTACCTCGAAGAAACGCGTTCTAAGGCGAGACCCAGACGTCGAAACAAGCGGCGGACGGCGCCGGCTACGGATCGGAGCGCAGCCTTGGAAAGAGAAGCGGCGCTGCCTCTGCCAAGGAGCGGATTTTTTGAGATCTTAGACAGTAATGGCAGCGGCCTGATCAATATTTTAGTCGGCGGCGTTTTGGGGATTTTGGTGGCGATCTTTTTGATCGTGCCGACAATCCGGCAGAATGAGAACAACGATACTCGAAACGCCCTGGTGTCCGCCAACAAGGAGGCGGCGAATACTGCCAACACGGTCGCCGGACTCAAAAAGCAGGTCAAGGAACTGAAGCAGGAATTGAAGCAATACACCGGAAAGGGCGATCTGAAAACCTCGTATTAAAAGCTGCTCGAAGCTGAGGCGGCCAAGGAGGACGACGATATCGAGACCGCCGGAGAAGCGATTTCGATTGTCAATGTTGAGCTGCTTGATCCAATTGGGAAGGAACGCTTCGAGGCCGTGAGTACGGCGATCGGCGAGGAACTGGCCGAGGATGCCTACGAGGATGGATCGGCGGCGTTCCGTGCAAGACGTTATGAGGACGCGATCAACTCCCTGTTGTCGGTGGTGGAGTTTGACCCGGAGTACAATACTGGCGCAGCGCTGTATTATCTGGCGCAGGCGTATGAATATACGGACAACGAGGCGGGGGCGGCGAGGTATTACGCCCAGTATGCCGAGCTGTATCCCAATACCAGCCGGGGCAATACGGCCAAGTCCAAGGCGGAGGAATTCGGTCAGAATCTTTCCGAGGAATCGGAGGAAGAGGGCGAGGATGAGGATGCCGGGACCGGGACGACGCAGGGCGCAAGACCGGCGGCAGTGAGCGGAAATGGCACGCGGCCGAATACGCAGAACAATAGTAATACGACGGACAACGGGAATACAACGAACAGCACGACAAACGATGGCGGGACGAATACCGGGAACACAACTGGAGGGACGACAAATTCCGACAATACAACGAGCGGTACGACAACGAATAACGGAGGCACGGCCACTGGAAATACAACCGGCGGAACCACTGCGAATACAGGGAATACGACCGGCGATGCCGGGACGGCGGAACCGACGCAGAATACCGGGGCAGCAGAGGCCGCTCAGACTGATACGGGCGCGCAGACAACGGAACCAGTGATCGAATCACCGGCGGCTACGCAGCCTGTGGAAGAGGCCTCGGAGGGACTTGGGATGGCTGTGGACGAGAATGGGAATGCCACGCCATGACGACGAAGCAAATGGAGTACATCCTGGAGCTGGCCAGGACACAGAATTTCAACAGGGCGGCGGAGAATTTGTTCATTACCCAGCCCGCTCTTACATATCAGATCAAAAAGGCGGAGGAAGAAATCGGTACTTCGCTTTTTTTTCGAACTGGAAAGGGCGCAGGGCTGACGGCGGCGGGAGAACGGTTTGTGGAGACGATTCGGCCACTGCTGTCGGAGTATTCGGAGGCGGTCGAGGAGGCGAGGACGTTGGACCCAGAGTACCGGGCGGCGATCCGGATTGCGCTGCCGGAGCGGGTCGCGATCCTGCGGCTGCCAGAGGCAGTGGATGCGTTTGCCGAACAATATCCGAATATTCCGGTGATGCCGCGGCGGTTTTCGCAGGAAGCGTATCATGGGGAGGAGCTTCCGGAAGCGGATATGGTGTTTTTGCCCAAAGAAAAGCATATGCACCGGTACCGCGGCTGGCAGGAGGCGGCGACGCTGCATGCGCATCGTGGGGCGGAGGAACTGCCACGAACACAAGATATAGTGGCAGACCCGGAAAAACCCGTTATATGGGTACCATATCTTGCGACGCCGATCTTATTATCTTTGATGGTCAAAATGGACGAGAAACGTGAAATTATCCATAAATTTGTCCGGTTTTTTGGTTAAAAGCGCCAAAAAATCGTGGAATAGAAAAAATATGTTCCCATTTTTGGCAAATTTGTGTATGATAGAGAAGCACAAGATATAGTAGAAAACATGATGAAAAACACTATATATAGTATGTGATGGAGAATTCAGTAAAATCAATGCGTGGTTGGAGTTGTATAGCTTAGATTTAAGGAATGTTTGAGAATCATCTGCGCGGATGGGTGTACAGGCAGGTGGCAGACGGACATTTCGTGGAGGCAAATCGTCTGGCATACGGAAAAAAGGGGGGAAACGACGATGGATACAGAGACAATAGAAGTGAGAACCAATGTGATCAAGCGCAATGGCCGGGAAGTGGATTTCCATGAGGACAAGATCATTGGCGCAATCGAAGCGGCCAATCATGAGGTCAGCGGCATCCACCAGATGAACCGCTACCAGATCCGCGCTGTGGCGGACAAGATCGCCAAACAGGTGGCGGATTATACCCATGCGGTACATGTCGAGGATATCCAGGATATGGTGGAGACGGGCATTATGGAGATGCGCTGCTATGAGGTGGCGCAGAAATATGTGCGTTATCGCTACAAGAGGGAGCTGTCCCGGAAATCCAATACGACGGACAATGGCATCCTGGCGCTGATTGACCAGTTGAATGAGGAAGTCAAGCAGGAAAATTCCAACAAGAATCCGGTGATCAATTCCACGCAGAGGGATTATATGGCGGGCGAGGTCTCAAAGGATCTGACCAAGCGCGTGCTGTTGCCGGAGGAAGTGACAAAGGCGCATGACGAGGGAATTATTCACTTCCATGACGCCGATTATTTCGCACAGAGGGAGCACAACTGCGATTTGATCAATCTCGAGGATATGCTTCAGAATGGCACGGTGATTTCGGAGGCGATGATCGAGAAACCGCACAGTTTCTTTACGGCGTGCAATGTGACGACGCAGATCGTGGCGCAGGTGGCCTCCAATCAGTATGGCGGGCAGAGCTTTTCGCTTGCGCATCTGGCGCCGTTTGTGGATGTGAGCCGCCAGAAAATCCGCCAGCAGGTGATTGAAGAGCGGACGGATTGCGGCGAGCCTTTGGACGATGAAATTATTGACAGGGTGACGGAGATGCGGCTTCGTACCGAGATCAAGAGCGGCATCCAGACGATTCAGTACCAGTTGATTACATTGATGACCTGCAACGGGCAGGCTCCGTTTGTGACGCTTTATATGTATCTCGATGAAGTGCCCGAGGGACAGCCAAGGGATGACCTTGCAATGTGCATCGAGGAGGTCTTGAATCAGCGGATCCAGGGCGTGAAAAATGAAAAGGGCGTGTGGATTACGCCTGCGTTCCCGAAGCTGATCTATACGCTCGATGAAGACAATATTACCGAAGGGTCCAAATATTACTATCTGACCGAGCTCGCGGCGAAATGCACGGCGAAGCGCATGGTGCCGGATTATATTTCTGCGAAGGTGATGCGTTCGCTCAAAGGGGGAGACCTCTATACCTGTATGGGCTGCCGCAGCTTCCTGACGCCGGATCGTTTCACGGATGCAGGCGTTGGGAACATCGAGCATCGGCAAAACTATCGCCCCGGCGAGCATCGGTATTATGGCCGGTTCAATCAGGGCGTGGTGACGCTCAATCTCGTAGACGTGGCCTGCACCGCCGAGGGAGATATGGACAAGTTTTGGGGCATTTTGGATGAACGTCTCGAGCTTTGCCATCGGGCGCTCCGCTGCCGCCACGAGAGGCTGCTTGGCACGGTGTCCGATGTGGCGCCGATCCTGTGGCAGCATGGTGCGCTTGCGCGTCTCGAGAAGGGACAGAAGATCGACCCGCTTTTGTACAATGGTTATTCGACGATCAGTCTGGGTTATGCGGGGCTGTATGAAATGTGCCACCGGATGCTCGGCGTTTCGCATACCGATCCGATGGGCAAGGAGTTTGCCTTGAAGGTCATGCAGCGGATGAACGACAAATGCGCTGAGTGGAAGGCGGCGGAGAATATCGATTATTCGGTGTACGGCACGCCGCTCGAGTCGACTACCTACAAATTTGCAAAATGCCTGCAGAAGCGCTTCGGGATCATCCCCGGCGTGACGGACAAGAATTATATTACCAATTCCTATCATGTGCATGTGACCGAGGAGATCGATGCGTTTGACAAGCTGTCGTTCGAGGCGGAGTTCCAAAAGCTGTCGCCGGGCGGTGCGATCAGCTATGTCGAGGTGCCGAATATGCAAAAGAACATCCCGGCGGTGCTGTCGGTGATGCGGTTTATCTACGACAATATTATGTATGCGGAGCTGAACACGAAGTCGGATTATTGCGAGATCTGTGGCTTCGACGGGGAGATTGAGATTGTCGAGGACAAGAACAGCAAGTTGGTCTGGGAATGCCCGAACTGCGGCAACAGAGACCAAAGCAAGATGTCGGTGGCCCGCCGTACCTGCGGATATATCGGCACACAGTACTGGAATCAGGGTCGGACGCAGGAGATCAAGGATCGAGTGCTGCATACGTCAAGTTCTGTGGTCAGAAAATGAGAGAGAAAATGAATGCGATAGGATGGCGGAAAGCGAATGGCTTTCCGCCATTTTGCTATGCGTATTCGCTGTATGGGCTTGTATCCTGGGTGGAAGATAGCTTCCGTCTGGTAGATTTGGTAGATTTATGCAGATTTGGTAGATTTATGCAGATTTGGTAGATTTGACAGATTTATGTAGATTTCGTAGATTTGGTAGATTTGAGTAGATTTCGTAGAATTTGTAGAATTATGTAGATTTGGTAGATTTGGGTAGATTTGACAGATTTGGTAGATTTGGATTATAATGCCAGATATGGTAGACTTGACAGATCATTTTAGATACAGGATATTTGGCGGAGGGCGGAACGATGTTTGTGAATCCATTTTCACCGATCTTTGGAGGCAAACCAGGCGTGTTCTTTGGACGTGACAGGATTCTGAAGCTTTTTGATTTGGCAATGATTGATGCGGGAAGCGATGATCGTGCCTTGTTTATTACCGGGACACGCGGTTGCGGGAAAACGGCCCTTCTGGAACAGCTTTCGATCCGGGCAGGCAAAAAAAAGAGAATGGTGATCGATTTGGGGCCGGAGAATACAGTCACACAGCTTGTGAATGAGCTTGTCGGTTTTGATGAAATGACCAGAACCATTAGTCCGCAGGCCAATGTCAATGTGCTCGGTATAGGCGGAGGGATCAGCACGGGGGCAATTTCCAAGACCAGGCGCTTTGGCAGAGAAAATCTCCAAGCCTTGTTGCGAGAGGTCTGTTCGAAATCAAAACATGGCGTTCTTGTTACCATTGACGAGGTTCAAAAAGTGCCAATTGAAGACGTATCCTCCATTTGCAATGCCTTTCAAATGGCATCTCGAAAAGGGTATGATATCATGCTGGCTGTTGCAGGACTTCCCTACGCTTATTCGAGCATTACACGGCATGAGGGCTGCACCTATTTGCGTCGGGCGTCGCATGAAGAGCTGGGGTTGTTCACCTGGGAGGAAACGGCCGATGCGTTTCTCAATGCCTTTTCGACGATCAAAGGATTGACTATCAGCGATGCTTTGCTTGACAGGATCAATCAAATAAGTTTTGGACATCCATATTTGATGCAGCTTTTGGGATACCATCTGATTTTGCAGGTGAATGATCATGATCCGGGAAAGCAATATGAAGTCAAGGAGGAGGAAGTAGAGGAATCCATAAAAAACGCTTTATTCGCATATGAGCAGCGGGCATTGAAACCTCTGCTGGAAGAGTTGCCAGACAATGAGACGAAATATTTGATAGAGATGTCGGAAAACCTGGACAGCGATCGTCTGGCCAAGACTTCCGATATCGCTATTAGTCTGGGAGTGCCGCAGAATAAACTGAGCCGAGCGAGGGCCTATTTGATAGACCAAGGGTTCATTGCCGCGCCGGAGCACGGCAAGGTAATGTTCTGTATTCCTTATCTTGCGGATTTTGTCAAAAAGGATGTGCAGGTGGCGAGTGTTGTGGAAGTAGCCAGGCAGCGCAAGGTATGAATGGAAATGAGGCGACCACAAGAGGGGCGATATGAAAAAGATTTATGAGGTATTTGGGACGGACGCATTTTCTATGACGGTTTCATTGTTGGAGAGCGCGGAGGTTGAAAAAATTATTCCCAAAAAGGATGCGGTAATAGCGCTGAAACCAAACCTGATTCACGACGATATTCCGGAGAACGGGGCGGTCACACATCCCGGCGTTGTGGCAGGGTGTGTGGATTACTTGAAGAAACGGGGATTCCACAATATCGAGGTGGTCGAAAGCTCGTGGGTCGGAGCGAACACACAGAGGTCATTTGTACGAAGCGGGATGAAGAAGGTGTGCGAGGATTACGGGATCCCGTTCTATGATTTGAAAAAGGACGCCACTGTTGTGGTAGAAACTCCGTTTCGCCCGATCCGGGTGTGCAAGAGGGCGTATGATGCGGATTTTCTGATGGATCTTCCTGTCTTGAAGGGGCATTGCCAGACGAGGATGACCTGCGCTCTCAAGAATTTGAAGGGCTGCATTCCCGATCAGGAAAAGCGGCAGTTTCATTCAGATGGGTTGACAAAGCCGATCGCAGCTTTGGCGGCTGTATTGCACCCGGATTTTACGATTGTGGACAGTATTTGCGGGGATTTGAATTTTGAAGAGGGTGGCAATCCGGTGCAGACCAATCGGATGTACGCGGGATGTGACGCTGTGAATTTGGACGCCTATGGCTGCAGGCTGATGGGGCTTTCCATTTCTGACGTGGGTTATCTTCCGCTGGCCGCCCAATGGGGTGCGGGGGAACTATCGTTGGAGGACACGGAGATCATCCGGCTGAATGAGCCTGTGGATTCTAGGGAGTATCCGAAGCCGACCGGGAAGGTAGCCGCCCTTACGCGCAGGGTGCATCAAAATCAGGCGTGTTCGGCCTGCTATGCGTCGCTGGTGCGGGCGTTGTATTTGTCGCAAGGAAAGCTGGCAGACAGGGGAGATATTTTTATCGGGCAGGGCTTCAAAGGAAAGGCGTTGGATGGAATCGGGATTGGACGGTGCTGTGAAAATGCAACCGTTTGTGTGAAAGGCTGCCCTCCGACGGCGGAGGAGATTTTGAATTTATTGTAACCATTCGGTCACGAGCTGCGCACCTGCTACGTCCGGCGATAATTGTCGAACTAAGCGGAACTAGACGGCGGAGAGTGAGATGGAGATACTATGGATGGGATTGTATACCAAAACAAGGACATAGCGTCCAAGGTTTTTGCGGACAGATTCAAGGGGAAGGCCTTGCGGGTGTACGGTTTAGACGTGCCGGAGGTTGTGCAGGTTTTGCCGACAAATCTTCCTTCCATCGCAGCCAACGAGTTGAGGATAGACAATGTATTTTTGTTGGCGGACAGCACGCTGGCTATCGTGGATTATGAAAGCCAGTACAAGGAGAAAAACAAGCACAAATATATTGATTATGTCAACAAAGTGCTTGCGTTTTATGAAAATGAGTGGGGGAGACGTGTAGAGGTGCGGATGATCGTGATTTACACGGCAGATGTCCACCGGGCAGAGAAGCATGATTACTATGATGCGGGATGCCTCAAATTCAATATCGAGTCGGCATATCTATCTGAAATTGACAAAGCAGAGGTTCAGAGGAGGCTTCAAGAAAAAGCGAAAAAGAAGGAAGTGTTTACTGACGAAGAGATGATGGAGTTCATACTTCTTCCGCTGGCCTATCCGGGAAAGGAAAAACAGAATACAATCATTGCGGACAATATGGATATGATTTCGGGGATGGACGATGAGGAGGCAAGAGTGTTTATGCTGTCCGGATTGGCAGTATTTTCAGACAAGGTGATCACGAAAGACAACGCTGAGAGGGTAAGGAGGTTGATCAAAATGACGAAGGTAGGGCAATTGTTTATAGATGAAATGGAATCTAAATTAAACGAGAGGGAAGCGCAAGTGACAAAACGTGTAACTCAGCAGGTGACCCAGCAGGTAAATTCAAGTAACAGAGAGACTGTAATGAAGAATTTGCGTGAGCAGCATCCTGATTGGTCTGAAGAGAGAGCGCAAAAAGAGGTTCAGCTGCTTTTTGCATAATTTTTCTCTTCTTCCCCAATTTTGGGGCTGTTTTATGAAGTATCTTTACAAGCATTCATTGTCAGTGCTGATTCCAGTTATGGAAAGGCTGTTGCGACACGTCGAATTAGGGTATGACTAGGGATGGTGTGTTGAATGATACAGGATATTGGATCAAGCCGATTAGATATTAGTTATGTAAATCAAAAACCGAATAAACAGAATAAATCGGATACGCTGCTTGTATTTAACGCTGAAGGTCATATTTTGGTCGCATCGCAAGGCGACAGGCTTCTGTTTCCGGTTGCAGATGGCGATATGGACAACGTAGAGACCGTGTACTTGTTTTCGGTGGATGGGCATCCGTATTACCTGCTGATGTCCGGTGAAACGGAACAGGACGGCTTCGCAGAACAGGACGGGTTCACGGATCAAAACGGATTTGCGGAACAGGACGGATTCGCAGAACAGGACGGATTCAAAGAACAGGACGGCTTTGCGTATCAGGATATCAAAAAGCTGCGAGGAACCTGCTGCAATGTGGATATGTTGGTCGTGTTCACGGCGTACCACTTGTGGCGGTGGTATATGGACAACAGGCTGTGCGGAAGATGCGGTCACAAGCTCATTCACAAGAACGATGAGAGGGCTTTGGTCTGCGAAAATTGTTCGAACATAATATTCCCTCGTATCAATCCGGCGGTGATTGTTGGTGTGATCAAGGGAGAGAGCATAATGATTACCAGATATCGCAGCGGATATGCCCACAATGCCCTTGTCGCAGGTTTTACGGAAATCGGAGAGACGCTGGAACAGACAGTAGCCAGAGAAGTGATGGAAGAAACCGGAATCAAGGTCAAGAACATCCATTACTACAAATCCCAGCCTTGGGGAATGGCACAGGATGTTTTGATGGGCTTCTTCTGTGAAGCGGATGGGGACGGCGAAATAAAAATGGATGAGGGAGAGCTGAAATACGCGCAGTGGGTTCCAAGGGAGAAAGTGGAGCTTCAGCCGAATGACCTTAGCCTTACCAACGAGATGATGCGGATATTCAAGGATGGTTTTGATTTGTAGGGGCTACATAGAGAAGTCAAAGAGGCTGGCAGAGATAGCAAAGGAGAGCGTATGAAGCACAAAGTAAGAGTTACGGTTATCGATAAGAAACTGTACCCGGAATTACAGGAGCAATACTGTATGGATCCAAAATCAGGGATGTGTCCTTGCTATAATGTGGGCGATGTCTTTGAATTCTACCGTGACGAGGAGAATGATCACTTTTGGCACGGAGGATTGGGTACTCTTGTATCTACGACCGCAGATCCTGATACAGTTGCTGGCGGTACCAGGATGCCGCATTGTTCTGAAGCGTGGGATGCGATTAGCAGATACATTTACACAGGATTGCAGGGCGGCTCCATCATGAAGGGGTGGATGAAGGAAGAGAACACTATGATCTGCTGCTGTTCAGATGGAACGAGACCTGTGATATTTAAGGTGGAGCGTATTGATTACGAGTAAAAAGAATGGGAAAGCAGAGTCCGATCATCATTACTGTGACGGATAAAAAACTGCGTGGGGAACTGGCAGAGGAGAACAGAAAAATTGGCGGATGGCAGGAGGGCTTTGATCCTTTTTATGGCGCGCCTGTTGTCCTGATTGTACTGGCGAAGAAAGAAGTGCCGACTCATGTTTATGATGGATCGCTCGTGATAGGGAATCTCATGAATGCAGCAGAAAGCCTTGGCGTTGGAAGTATCTGGATTCACAGAGCCAAAGAAGAGTTTGACTCCGACTTTGGAAAAGGCATACTGAAGCAGCTCGGTATTGACGATGATTATGAAGGAATCGGTCACTGTGCTCTTGGATATGCGGCAGAAGAGGCTAAAGGAGCAGCTCCGAGAAAAGATGATTATGTGTACTATATTTGAGATGTATGGCCGGAAAATCAACAGCATAGAGGATTTCCAGGCTCTTTCAGATATCGTCATGGAGCAAGTGCAGTGGGAGTGGGCGTAAGAGAGCGGATAGGAATGGGCAGATGGAAAACAAAAGAACAGACGAAGTATCCGCTTTGCAGAAACGAATTAGGTTTCTTGAGGAAGAAAACCGGAGGCTGACTAAGTTGCTGGAAGCAGCCGGGATTGATTATGGTATCGAGCCGGAGAGAAAACCGTCAGAGCCTTTTGACCCAGACCAGGGCGCAAGAATCAAGCCCTACGAAGTGAAGGATAGTTACCCGAAACAGTTTTTTGATATTTTCTGTACGGGACGAAGGGACGTTTTCGTCCTCCGGCATACCGGGCAGGATGGAAAAGTAGGATATTATCCGCAATGCCACAACAGATGGGACGAAAGATGCCATAGAAAACGGAAAGATAAAGTCAAATGCAAGGATTGCGAGATTCAGTCATACAAATTCCTGGGGTATGGATATATAAAAAATCATATGATTGGAGCCAGTCCTGTTGGCAATGATGTTGTTGCAATATATCCTATGCTTCCGGGGAATATGTGCAAGTTTTTGGTATTCGATTTTGACAATCATGAAAAAGACGCGGAGCGAAATGATTTCGCAAATACCAATGATGATTGGAAAGAAGAAGTAAATGCTTTATGGGATGTCTGTGACGCGC
>JAFUXY010000149.1 GCA_017477005.1 Lachnospiraceae bacterium
AAGTATCCGGATCCGGAGGCGAAGGAACTTGTCGAAGCGTTGGCGAAGGCCTACGATGTCGACAAGGAAAAAGTCTTTGTAGGCGTGGGTTCGGACGATGTATTGGCAATGAGCTTTCTGACGTTTTTTGCCGGGGAACGTCCGATCCTGTTTCCGGATATTACCTATTCCTTCTATCCCGTTTGGTGTGAGCTGTTCGGTATCCCCTATGAGACCGTGCCGCTGGATGCGTCCTTTCAGATTCGCCCGGAGAATTACCAGAGGGAGAACGGGGGCATCGTGATCGCCAATCCCAATGCGCCTACGGGTATCGCCCTGCCACGAGCCAAGGTGGAGGACATCGTAAAGGAAAATCCAGACTCGGTATGCATTGTAGACGAGGCGTACATTGATTTCGGCGGAGAGAGCATGCTTCCTCTGATCGATGATTATGACAATCTTTTGGTGGTTCGAACCTTCTCGAAATCCAGAGCTTTGGCGGGGAGCCGCATTGGTTATGCATTTGCGAATCCTCGTCTGATGAAGTATCTGAATGATGTTAAGTTTTCTTTTAATTCTTACACTATGGATTCTGTGACGCAGGCGATCGGCGTAGCTTCCGTAGAAGATAAAGCATACTTTAACAAAACAGTAGACCGCATTGTGGCAACCAGGGAGAAGACCCGACAGGCGTTGTCCGATCTAGGCTTTTCGGTGCTGCCTTCGCAGACAAATTTCTTGTTTGCGAGACATCCGAAGCGCAGCGCAGCGGAACTTTTCGCGAGACTGAAGGAGAAAGGGATCTACGTTCGTTATTTTGCGAGCGACCGGATCGATGAGTACCTGCGCATTTCGATCGGTATGGAAGATCAGATGGATACTTTGTGCAAGGCGCTTTCAGAGGAAGTATAGGTTCGGAGGAAGTTTAGATTTGCTGATCAAATATTTGCAATTGTTTTTGATTTCCATGGTGCCTTTGATCGAGCTGCGGGGAGCGATTCCGATCTCCCAGTCGCCGCTGATGAATCTGCCGATCCTTCCATCCTATATCGTTTGCATCATTGGGAATATGCTCCCGGTGCCTTTCATTTTTTTGTTTGCGAGAAAGGTGCTCGAGTGGGGGCAGGACAAGCCCGTGATCGGCGGTTTTTTTTCGTTTTGTCTGAGGAAGGGGCATGATGGCGGGCGGAAGCTGACGGAGAAAGCCGGGCGAGGCACCTTCGTGGCGCTGCTGCTGTTCGTAGGGATACCGCTGCCGGGCACCGGTGCCTGGACTGGGACACTGGCCGCAAGCATTTTGGATATGGATTTCAAATCTACGATTTTGGCGGTGATGCTGGGAGTGCTTTTGGCGGGTGTGATCATGATGTCCGCATCGGCGCTGGGATTTTCCATGTTGGCACCTTCCTAGCACTTGCATTGCTGCCTGCAATCGTGTATAATGGGTGAGATAGGCTGTGCCCAAGAGTAGTGGGAAATAGTATCTGTTCAGCTGACTGGACAGAAGCAGGAAAAGAAGTTAGAGGAATTAGGAGGAAAAGAAGTATGGTTTCTGCCGGAGATTTCAAAAACGGTTTGACGATCGAATTGGAAGGAAATGTGTACCAGATTATTGAATTTCAGCATGTGAAGCCCGGAAAAGGCGCGGCGTTTGTGCGTACCAAGCTGAAAAACATCAAAAACGGTGGCGTGATTGAAAAGAGCTTCCGTCCAACGGAGAAATTTGAGCAGGCGCATATCGATCGCAAGGATATGCAATATCTGTACAACGACGGGGATCTGTACCATTTCATGGACGCAGAGACCTACGACCAGATTGCGCTTGGCAAGGACGACATCGGCGATTCTTTGAAGTTCGTGAAGGAAAATGAGACAGTCAAGGTATGTTCGCACAAGGGCGATGTGTTTGCGATCGAGCCTCCTTTGACGGTGGAGCTTCAGATCACGGAGACAGAGCCGGGATTCAAGGGCGATACCGCGACCGGCGCTACGAAGCCTGCGATCGTGGAGACCGGCGCAAAGGTGAACGTGCCGCTGTTCGTCAACCAGGACGACAAGATCAAGATCGACACGCGGACCGGAGAGTATATTTCAAGGGTATAATTGCACTATGGACTACAAAAAGATCCCGTTGTCCGATCTGCTTTCAGACAGGCGGATATTCGGTATTTTCGATGAAGAATTTCACAAGGCTACCTGGCTGGACGTGACAGCGCTGCTGGGTTCGGAAAGTACGTTGGGCGGATTGTACAACGATGGCATTGTGCCGCCGGAGGTGCTCGACCGAATCCTCCATCGATTGGGCAGTCTGTGATTTTTGACAAGAGCCGCCGCTATCTGGTTGGCCGGTTTGTGGCGCTGCCATTTTGAGAAACAAAAAGCTCTCGCAAGGCTTTGTACTTGCGGGAGCTTTTTTGGTGGGTTTTGGGAAATACCCATAGGGCAAACTCGCTTCAATCGGTGCTTCCTCATAATATATGCGACAAAGCATCTCGGATCCCCTGCGCCACGTCCGGCCGGTTCATCGAGTAGACATGAATATTCTTCACCCCATGCGCCAGCAAATCGATGATCTGTTCGGTGGCGTAGATGATGCCCGCCTGCTTCATAGCCTCGTCATCGGGACCGAAGCGATCCGTAATCGCCCGGAAACGCTCTGGAAATTCCGTCCCAGACAAGGCGATCGAGCGGCGGATCTGCCGCGCGTTGATGATCGGCATAATGCCCGCCAAAATCGGAACCTCGATCCCGATATCCCTGGCCCGGTACATGAAGCTGTAGAAGGCATCGTTGTTGAAAAACATCTGGCTCGTAATGAAATCAAGACCGGCATCCACCTTCTGCTTCAAGTAGATCATATCGTCGCGGCGACTGGTGGATTCAGGATGCCCCTCCGGGTAGCAGGCGCCGCCAATGCAGAAATCCCCCATGGAGCGGATGTCTTCGATCAGTTCAATCGCATAGTGATAATCATCACAGATTCGTCCTCCCTCCGGGATATCCCCCCGCAGCGCCATGATATTTTCGATGCCGCGGGACTGGTAGAGGCCAATCAAATGGCGTACGCGTTCCTTGTTGGAGGAAACGCAGGTCAGATGGGCGAGCATGGGAACGCCTTCCGTCTCCTGCAAATTTTGCGCGATGTCTATCGTATAGTCGCTGGTACCGCCTCCCGCACCATAAGTCACCGACATGAAATCCGGACGGAGTGCGGCGATAGCCTCGGTCGCCTTCTCCACAGACTCCATACGATCCGAAGTCTTGGGTGGAAATACTTCAAAAGAAAGCGTGGTCTCTTTGGATTTGATCAGATCAATAATTTTCATAAGGTTTGATCCCCTTTCATTTTGTACTCTGTGTCGGCGTCAATGAGGGTCAGCATCGCGTCCGCCATCTTTGGATCGAACTGTGTGCCCCGCCCGCCTTCGATTTCGGAACGAGCAAAAGCCTGAGAGGTCACATCCTGATAAGTGCGGCGGCTGGTCATTGCGTCGTAGGAATCGGCCACCGCGAGGATGCGCGCCTGTTCGGGGATGTCGTACCCCTCCAAACCGTCCGGGTAGCCTTTTCCATCGAATCGTTCATGATGGTAATGCGCTCCCAGGGCGAGCTGCGGAATCTCCTCGATCTGGTCCAAAATTTTGGCGCCCATCACGGGATGCTGCCGTATGGTCGCGTATTCTGAATCCGTCAGTTTGGAATCTTTGTGTAGGATCTCATCAGGAATCCCGATTTTTCCAATATCATGCAGCAGTCCCATATAATACAACTGCTGCTGATAGGTCTTGTCCTTGCCCAAGACCTCCGCGATCATCGTGGCGTATTTCGCAACGCGACGCGAATGGCCGTTCGTATATTCGTCCTTGGCATCGACCGCCGACGAAAGAGCCAAGATGATCTGTTCCGAAAGATGCCGGTAGCTTTCCTCCTCCTGCCGCAGCGCCTGGGTGCGTTCCTCGACCAAATGCTCCAAATGATGCAGCAATTGAGAATGCTCGATAATACGGACGATCCGCTGGATCATGACCTCGGGGGCAAAGGGCTTCCGAATAAAATCCTCGGCTCCGGCCTCAAAA
>JAFUXY010000150.1 GCA_017477005.1 Lachnospiraceae bacterium
AACCATGAACGAAAAAAAGACAGGAATCCTCTTAGATATAGACGGCACGCTTTGGGATTCTTCCACTGTCGTAGCGGAAAGCTACCAGGAAATGATGGATCGCCATCCCGAGGTGGGGGGCGCCTGCACCCGGGACGACATCATGCACGTCATGGGAAAGACCATGACAGAAATTGAAGGGATTTTATTTCCCCAGCTCGCTCCGGAAGAACGCCATCTTTTTATGAAAAAATGTGAAGATTACGAGATTGAATACCTGTTGACCCACCCGGTTGAGCCTTTCCCCGGCGTAGTCGATACGTTGAGAGCCTTGTCCAAAGATTTTCCCTTATTCATAGTCAGCAATTGCCAAAAGGGATATATCGAGGCGTTTATCGAGATCACCGGCCTGTCGGACATCATCTTAGATCACATTTCCTTCGGCGACAATCTGCTCCCCAAAGGAGACAACATCCGATTGATTGCCGAGCGAAATGGCTTGGAGCGGTATTTCTACCTTGGCGATATCCAATCGGATTATGACGCCACGATAGCGGGCGGCGGAGAATTCATCCACGCGGCCTACGGCTTCGGGACGATCCGCCAGTCCGTCCCCAAAATCCATGATATCCGGGAGCTTCCGGCATTGATGAAGGAGTTGGCAAAAAGCTGATGGAGTCACCTTGAAAGCTCCATCTTCACATGCTTGACTCCCTCTTCCAGAAACTCCTCAGAGCAGACCACAAACCCCGCTTTTTCATAGAACCCGATCGCATGGCTTTGGGAATCAATAGAAATCTTCTCTAGGTTGAACTTTTTTTCAACCTCCTCGATTCCAAATCGAAGAAGTCTTCCGCCAAGCCCCGCACCATGTTCTATCGTCAGTACCCTTCCCATACGGACGATGCCACGCCCTTCTTCAAAGGCTCGCAGGTACGCCACGACCTTTCCTTCGTCCTCGAAAAAGACGTGCAGGCTGTCGTAGTCCTTGTCGTCCATATCCACATAAAGAATATGCTGTTCCGCTACAAATATTTTTGCCCGCGCCTTCAGGATTTCGTACAATTCCCGCTTGGAAAGCTCCTCGAAGGTCTTTGATTTTTGTACTATCATTTTTTCAATACGACTCCCAGACCTGCCCCTGGTACAAGAAGGCGCTGTCTTTCACCCCCCCCCGAAAGAATTTCCTTCAGGGTATCCATCAATTCTTTCACATCAATCGGCTTCGCCACATGCCCGTTCATACCGGCCTCAAACGCATTCCTGCGATCTTCGTCAAAAGCATTCGCCGTCATAGCGATAATCGGAATGCTCGAAAGCCCCGGGTTTTCCAACGCTCGGATATGTTTCGACGCCTCATACCCGTTCATCCTGGGCATCTGAATATCCATCAGCACTGCATCAAAATAACCAGGCTCAGAAGCAGCCACCATCTCGACCGCCTTTTTGCCATCGTCCGCCTCCTCTACCGCGAAACCGTTCATCTCGAGCACCGTATGGGCGATTTCCCGGTTGATCATCATATCATCCACCAACAACAAACGCTTCCCGGTGAAGTCAATCTCCGCGTCCTTGTCCTTTCCCGCCTCGCGCTTGCGATAATCCTCCTTTGAAATAGCGAACTCTACCCGGACGATGAATTCCGAACCATTTCCGGGCGCCGTATCGACATCGATCGTACCTCCCATCATGTCAACAATTTTCTTCGTAATCGCCATTCCCAGACCTGTGCCCTGAATACCGCTGGTCGTGGACGTTTTCTCCCTTTCGAAAGCCTCAAACACATGGGCGGCGAACTCCGGCGACATGCCGATTCCATTGTCCTTGACATGAAACTCATACCGCCCGTTTCCTTCGGCCGTTTTTTCCTTTTGCAGAACCCGAACCTCTATACTTCCCTCATCCGGCGTGTATTTGACGGCGTTGCTCAAGAGATTCAACAATACCTGGTTCAGCCGGAGCCGGTCGCAGACAATGTTTTCATCCTCGATACCACTCATATCAAATTGCAGGGTTTGCTTCTTTTCCTCCGCCAAATGACCAACCATCGAGTACAAGTTGTCCAAGAGCTCCGGCAGATAGCAGGGAGCGTTTTCAAGCTCGATCTTTCCACTCTCAATGCGGCTCATTTCCAGCACATCGTTGATCAGTGACAACAGGTGGCTGCTCGAAGCCTCTATTTTCTCAAGATATTCGTTGGTTTTCGCGCGATCATCACCGCTCTGCTTTGCCAGATTCGTAAAACCTATGATCGCGTTCATCGGCGTGCGGATATCATGCGACATATTGGAGAGGAAGGTCGTTTTGGCCCGGCTCGCCCGCTCGGCCTCTTCCACCGCCTCCTGCAAATGATCCCTCGCCGTCACCAGCTCCTCTTTCTGCTGCGTGACGACCTTCAACATCTGCAATTCCTTCTCCTGCTGCTCCCTGGCCTTCCGCAGATTGATCGCCAGCATCACCGCCACCACAATGATCAGCCCGATGATGAGCGCCGCAATCGACAGCACGATCAGCACATTGTCCTGAACGAAATCCGAAAGCGTGTACTCGCTGTTGTTGTCCGTGTAGCGGTACATCGCATTGGTCATATTCGACTTGTCGATCAGGGAAATACCTCGTTCGAGCAGCGAATACATCGTATTGTTGCCCTTCTTCACGCCGATGCAGTAATTAATCGACTCATCGAGAGTCAGGCGGTTCAGCATATTGTATTCCCGTCGCGTGAGAAGGCCGTCCGCGCGTCCGCTGCCGAAAAAGGTACAGGTCGCCCTCCCCTGCTTCACCGCTTCAAGGCAGTCCTCCGGCGAGTCCACCAGAATAATCTCGCTGTCCGGGTAATGCAGCATCACATAATTTCGTTGGAACGGACTCCGATCCGAAAGAGCGATCACACTGGTCGCCTGGTCGTTGTAATCCCCTTGGTAAACTAAGTGGACACTGGATTCAACAAGGTCGTTTGTCTGAACAATTCCCTGCTGCTCCGAAATCCAGATGCAATCATGCACCGGAAAAGCGGCTTCCACCTCACCGGAATCGAGCGCCGCAATCATATCTGTATATTTTTCAAAGGGTTTGTATTCAATCTGAATCTGATCCGACAGGCCGAGCTGTCTCTTCCAGTCCTCGAAAATGTCGGTCATCACGCCGCTGGGATTCCCGTCTTCATCCACGCCGGAATAGGGAATGTAGTCGTTGATATAGCCCACCTGCATAGAGCCATGTTCGCTGACCCACTCGCTCTCCTGTGGAGAAAGCGCCGCATTGACGGCGGTATTTTGAAAATATTTGATCTGTAGGCTCTGGGTGAAATAAGGGTTGCTTTCGTTGATCGTCGTCAACGCCTGATTGAGCTCAGACAGCAGATCCTTTCGGCCGCGAGTCACGGCGAGGTAATAAGATGACTCGCCCACCATCACAACCGGCGAAAACCCCGAATTAGAGGGAACATTGTTGTTCACGGCAATCACCGCGTCAATCTCCCCATTTTCAAACGCCTCATCCCGCGCCTCGAAATCGTCGAACAACACCTCCTCGCACTTCGCGCCGGACTCTTTCATCCACGACTCAAAATAGGTGGTCATCAGGTTGTTTTCCAAGGTGCCGATACGTTTCCCGGCGAGGGTGGAGAGATCGCTTCCAAGGATGTCGTCGTTTCCAGCCTTTTTATAAATGTAATAAGACTCAAATCCCATTTCAAAACCGGGATAATTCATCAGCGTCGAGCGTTCCTCCGTATAGGACACCCCCGCCAATAGGTCAATGTCCCCTTCCAGAAAAGCATCGTACAAATCCGACCAACCGCCATTCACATATTCATATTCCCATCCAGTATAATTGGAAACACTCTGAAGGTACTCATACGAATACCCGCTTTTCTGGCTCTTTTCGTCTCCCTCCTGAAAATGATCGGAATTGTACCACCCCACCCGCACCTTCTGGCTCTCGGCCGCTTTGATAGATCCCGTATCGAAACACAGAGGTAATACGGAAAACAGCAACACAAATAGGATTCGCATTGATGCGGTTCGTTTCACTTTTTTCTTCATAGTATCCCCCGATCATTCCATTCGTCCGAAAAAATCCATTTGCAAACATTATAACAAAGACCTACAGAAATTGAAATACCTTCACCACCATTCCAACAGCTTTTGAATCTCTTCATAATGGTCGGAAACGCTTCCCGAGACCGCCGCGCCTATCTCGATCTGAATGGAAATATCCAACTTCCCCGCGCAGTTTAAGTCCCTTCTCGCCGTATGCAGCTCTCCAGTCCAAAGCTTGGCCTTTACCCCGTCTATATCCTCCAACAACAAGGGATTGACAACATAATAAAAGCTGTCCTCATCATACGAAAGATTCCCGTATATTACGCCTTCCCTGTCGGAAATTGCGACACGACTCCCCTCGGGTCTCGCAAAAACCTCAAAGCTCTGCTCCCGGCCTTGCAGCGCGCGAACCAAACCAAAATCCGAGACCCCGACTGCTCCCGCAAACGCGTATACCTCGCTTTCCTCCCCTGCTTCCTGACAGAGCCCCACCTTTCTCGCGCAGGAAATCGGCTCAATAAAATCCTGCATCAGCAGATGAAACAACCCGGCCTCATCTCCGTGACACGCATATTCCCGGATCAGATCTGCCGTCCGCATTGCGACACTTCGTGCCAGCATTTTGAAGTCTTCAAGATAAGGATCCCAGAGATATTTCCCTTCCGCCACCTGCCGAATCGGGATCCGCTTGTCCAAAAAACTATAATCCACAAACACTTCCCGGTCGCAAAAAGCGTTCTCATTGACTGCGGCGTTCCATCTTGGCGCAGCTTCGCCAAAAGACAGCTCCTTGCTGTGCGTTTTCACATACTCGTAGGCCGCATTGATCCGCTGCGACCTGTGAATATTCTCATCCCCCGCCGCATCGGGATGATACAGCAGCATCAGCCGCCGATATTTCCGTTTTCTCATGGTCTCGGAATCCGTCTCCGATATCCCCAATATGCGATACGCCTCACGCAAATCCATTTCATCCCCTACGCCTTCACACCGGCAATGCAAGCCTTTTTGCAGAAGCAAATACCAAAGGAGATTGCCCCGGCATAGCCCTCGTCCAAAATCCCTTCCTCGTACTTCTTGTCCTCAATCTGTCTGTATGCTTCCAAAAGCCCATCGTTCATCTCGCTAAACTTTTTGCGCGTCTTGACCTCAAAGATGTACGCCGGGTCTCTTGGACGATTCGGGTACAAGACGATATCCGGTCGGCCATCTCCCGCCTCCCGGTTGCTTCTCGCCCGGTAGCGAGGCATCTCTGTCAACATAGAATGCAGAAATCCATGATAGAAAAACTCACTGCTGTCAAAGGTACTAATCGTTTTGCCCAATATGTCCGTCAGAATATCTCCGATCGTGTCTGCATCCTTTTGCAAGATCGCAGCGTACAAATCCTGGCGGCTTGTGCGCCGAACAATTCCCTCAAACCAATTACGAATCTGATTCCTATAGATGCTTTTTATTTCCAGATTGGGAATCCGCATGGCCACATAGACATCATCTCCGTCTTCCCTTTCTGACACCTTGCGCATATAGCCTGTGAAAAAAAGGAAATTCCATAGATTCTCCCTGCTCTGATAGATATCGTCATAGGTAATATCCTCGTGAATCCGTTTCTCGATGGTTCCACCGGCGATCAGCTTCTCCAGTTCTTCTTTGGTTTCCTCATCCGCCTGCTCCACCAAATCTTTGATGATGGCATTTCCGGAGGTGTTCGCCCAGTATGGCTCCGGAAACTGCATGCCGTCAATTACCTTGCTGTACACATAATGCGTCACGCTCCACGGATTGTAGATCTCGGTATTCCCGAACAGATAGCCGTTGTACCATTTCCGCACTTCTTCCGTCTTCTCCGAAAGACCGTACGCCGCAAGCATTGCCTCCGTTTCCTCCTGCGTGAAACCAAAGCCCTCTGAAAATCCCGTTCCCCGGACAGAATTGATCACCAGATTATTTAATCCCGTGAAAATACTCTCCTTGCTAATGCGTAGACAGCCGGTGATTATAGCCCGTTCCAAAGCCGTGTTCGTCTTCAAAGCCGATTCAAACATCGAGCGGATAAAACCGACCATCTGCCTGTAGAATCCGGCATAATACGCATTTTCCAAAGGCACATCGTATTCATCGATCAAAATAATAACATTTTTGTCGTGGTGCTTTTTTAACAGTTTGCACAAATCTCCGATCGCCGTTGCAAAGGCGCCTATATCCTTTTCCAGTTCTCTGTCACCCTCTTCATCATACGAATACGAATGAAGCGTCGCTGCAAGCCATGTTCGAATCTTATCTTTGTCTTCGTCATTCAGCTTTTCGGACTCCAACAGATACCTATGCCTGTCCACTTCACTGGCGATCACATTCCGAAGCTGATAGAAAGCGTTCTTAAAATTGGGCTGTTTGGCCGATTTCAAGGTCATGAACAGCACCGGATACTGCCCCTGCATGGCAAGAATTTCAGGAGACGCTTCCATGATCTTTTTCCCAGTGAAATACCGGGCGTTGTCTACCACATTTCCATCATAGTCGTATTCCAATTCAAAGAATGTCTGCAATGTAGTAAGCGCCAACGTCTTTCCAAATCGACGAGGTCGGGTAAAAAGCGTCACCGTTCCGCCCTGCTCCACAACATCACGGATCAAAAGTGTCTTGTCCACGTAATACAATTTTTCATCAACAAATCTCTTATAAAACTCATATCCCATTCCGATTCTCTGCATACTCCACCCTCCGCCTTTATCTCGTCTCCCTCGAGCCTATTTCATATATGACTGAATAGTTACAAAGAATACAAATACATCCTCGCCTCATAGGGCCGCAGTGTCTCCCACTCTCCGGCGTCCTCATAGCTGCAGACCAACAACGTGGCCGCATCGTTCGGCTTTTCCACCGGGTTTTTCACTGTCTCGCCGTAGAAATTGCAGACCACCAAAAGCTGCGTACTTTCATCCGTCCGCGTATAGGCAAACACCGCCTCGTCCTCTTCGCACAGCAACTCAAATTCGCCGTCCAAAAAGACAGGATATTCCTTCCGGCAGGCAATCAATTTCTGATAGCAATGAAACACAGACTTCACATCCCCGACCTGGCTTTCGGCATTTATTTCCTTGTAATTTGGATTGACCTTCATCCACGGTGTCACCGTGGAAAATCCTGCGTTTTCGGCATCGCTCCACTGCATCGGCGTACGCGCATTGTCGCGGCTCTTGGCGTAGATCGAACGCATGATCTCGTCCTTGTCGTATCCAGCCTCAATCCTCTCCTTGTACATCCCCAGCGTTTCAATATCCTGGTAATCCTCGAGCGACAGCTTGATATTCGTCATACCCAGCTCTTCTCCCTGATAAATGTACGGCGTCCCCTGCATCCCATGCAAAAGGATGGCCAACATCTTGGCGGATTCCACCCGGTAGGCTCCGTCATCCCCCCAACGGGACACAATTCGCGGCAGGTCGTGGTTGTCCCAGAAAAGACTGTTCCATCCCTGTCCAAACAACTCCTTCTGCCAACGCTTGAACACCTCTTTCAATTTCAAAAATGGAACCGGCGCCAGATCCCACTTCTCCTTCCCCTCGATCTGATCCAACACGATATGCTCAAACTGAAAGACCATCGACAGCTCGCTGCCGTCCGGATTGCTGTAGAGCTTAGCCAACTCAGGCGTCGCACCCCAAGCCTCTCCCACCGAAACCAGATCCGCCCTCTGGAATGTCTCCTTGCTCAGTTCCTTCAAGTAATCCTGAAGATGCGGTCCATTGAAGGTCACTCCATTGTCCGGATCTTTGGCGATCAGATCGATCACGTCCAACAGGAAACCGCCCACGCCCTTAACAATCCAGAAGTTGATCATATCGTACAGCTCCCGACGCAGCGTAGGATTGTCCCAATTCAAATCCGGCTGCTTGACAGCGAATTGATGGAGATAATACTGCCCCAGCTCCGGCACCCATTCCCAGGCTGAGCCGCCGAACGCTGCCTTCAAATCATTGGGCGGCGCGCCTTCCACTCCATCCCTCCACACATAATAATCATGGTACGGATTGTCCTTGCTCTTCTTCGCCTCCACAAACCATCGATGCTCATCGGAAGAATGATTCAACACCAAATCCATGACGATACGGATGTCCCGTTTCTTCGCCTCCCGAATCAGAGTCTCCATATCCTCGAGATTTCCAAACATCGGATCAATATCCTGATAATCCGACACATCGTATCCGTTGTCTGCCTGCGGCGACCGACAGACCGGGCAGATCCATATGGCGTTGATCCCGAGCGTTTCAAGGTAATCCAGCTTCGATACGATCCCCTGTAGATCTCCGATCCCGTCTCCATTACTGTCGCAAAAGCTCCTTGGATAAATTTGATAAATGACCGTGCTCTTCCACCACTTTTCCTTCTGCATGGTTGTCCTCCCATCTTTCCTTGATTTGACTACACCTCTATGTCTACTGTTCCACAAATCAAATCGCTGTGCTTTAGTCTCCCTCAAAAACCATCTTCAGCAGCACCGGAGTCAGTAAGGTCGTAATAATCACGACTACGACGATTGGTGCAAACATCTCCTCGCTGACAAGGGAAATCTGGCGTCCTTTTTCCGCCACGATCAGCGCGACCTCCCCGCGGGAGATCATGCCCACGCCGATCCGAAGGGAATCCTTGCCGTTGAAACCACAGCATTTCGCTCCGAAACCGCATCCCAGCATCTTTGAAAGAATCGCCACGACGACCAGCACTACAGCAAACAGCCACATCTGTGTCGACATATGACCTATGGAAACCTTGATCCCTATGCTCGAAAAAAACACCGCCATGAAGAACATATTCAGCAAGTTTTCAATCTTTAGATCAATGTAATCCCGCAGCTTTGAAGAGCACAGGATCAGCCCGGCGAAATACGCCCCTGTAATATCCGCAATACCAAAAAAATATTCCGATACAAACGCCATTAGCATGCAAAAGGACAACCCAAAAAGCCCCGCCCTTCGTTTGTGGTCATTCTTGGCTATCATCGGTTCCATACGATGGATCACAAAATACAAAATCCCGATCAAAACCGCATAGAGAACAATCTTGCCCCCCACCTCCACGGGACGGGCGGTGGTATCCCTCATACTTGTCACAATGGTCAGCACGATGATCCCCAAAATATCGTCGATCACAGCCGCGCCGAGAATTGTCGTCCCCACATCTCCAGACAGCTTCCCCATCTCTTTCAAGGTCTGAACCGTAATACTCACGGACGTCGCCGTCAGAATTACGCCAACAAAGACCGCTTCAAGCATCGCCGTCGAATCTGCCGGATCGATGCCGAAAAAAAGCCCAAAGCTCAGCGTTCCCAAAACCAGCGGCACCAGTACGCCGATGATTGCTGTCACCATAGAGGCCTTCAGATTTCGCTTCATCTGATCCATATCCGTGGTGAGCCCGGCGGAAAACATCAGAAACACCACGCCCAATTCAGCCGTGAACTCCAAAAACTCACCTGTTGGTGTAGCGTCGTCGATCACGATACATCCCAGCAAACTGGGTCCCAAAAGCACTCCGGCCAGCAGATAGCCCACCACCTCCGGCAGATGAATCTTTCTCACACAAAGCCCACAGACCTTTGTGGAAAACAAGATAATCGCCAGCCAAAGCAAAAAGATATAACTCATTGCGCTCTCCCTTCTACTCTCCGCGCAGTTCCTCAACCATCTTTTCCCCCACATTATACCACATCCACCATTCATAAAACACAAAAGAAATGGCAAAAAAAGAGACAGAGTACAATCTGCCTCAAAAAATATACATTTCTCTGAAATTATAGTAAACGAATTTAAGAATTGCCTAATAAAACCAGATTCAGCCCTTTCGAATCAGGCACTGTTCCCCCTCAAAAGCGAAGCCGTACTTCAGGATGCGGTCATGCGGAATGCCGCGGGCGAGAAGGTCGGCATCGTATCTCTTCTCTTCGATCTGCGCGAGGGCGTTTTGGGCGGCATCCTCGAGGGTCTTCTCGCCGTCCTCGGTATCGAATACCTTGAATTCCATGATAACGGCGACATTTTTTGAGTCTTTGGGCTCCATGACCACATCGTAGCGCCCGTAGCCGCTCTCCCTGTTTGACTTGACTTATATAGTCAGTGGGAATGAGCGATCTGAAAACAATTCCACGATATGCTTTTTTATTCCAATTACAGCGTCAGCATAGTTGTTGGCCTTTACTCCGGCAAAGGTTATAAATATCACCGGAAACGTTCCCTGCAGATGTCGGTATGTCTCTTCCTCCCAGATCGACAGCCCTTCAAAAAGGTCGCCGCGGCCCTCGTATTTATTGGAAAAGAAATAATCCAGCATACCTACATAGAAACAGTCATTTTCTCGCAGATATTCAAAATCCTGCGTCCCCATAGATACCGTTTTAGCCATGTGTCTGCCTCCCTTTTATAGTAAACGAACAAAGTGAGTTTACTTTACACCAATACTATACTATCATTCGGAAAGTTCTTGTTGATGAAACATTATACCACGAAAGCATAAGACGTGTAAATGGGATGATATTTCAAATATACTGATCCATTGAGTATCCATCCCGCCTTATTCCCTTTCCGATGCCAAAAAAGAAAGAGACAGGCCTTTCCACCTGTCTCTCTCACGCATGCATAAACTTTTCTTTTTTTGGGGTTTGTTACTTGTTTTTGTTCTGTGTTTGATTACATATATAAATACGACCCCACCTTCCGAAAAAACGGGGGTCGCAGAAAAAAATTTCAAAGCAGGGTCTTTTCCTAATCAACCAACACGGAATCAAGCCGAAGAAAAGTAAGCTCCTTAATCGGACGATAATACTTCGGATTAGCAGGCATAAACTCAGCAAGCTCTTCATCTGTGAGTTCTGGAGCATCATCCGTAAATTTTATAGGTCTTCCTGCAGCCGCCCTTATCTCTTCTAACTTTTCTTTAGTAGGCTGGTCCCCAGCTTTCAACGTCATCGTTACTGTAGCCATTATATATTCTCCTTACCATTTTGCTCAACAATACCTCCGACATATTCTAAAACTGTAGAAACAATTTCTCTTGCCATCGCAACCTGCTCTCTGGTTTCGGGTATTGAGATCACAAAAAAATTCTCATAGTCACTCTTTGTTCTGATCATTTGAATTTTCCCGATTTTTTGCTTATTTCCTTGGGAAACACTCCCTCCTTGACATAAATCTTATTAAATGCTCCAATTACCTGAGAATGATGTTTATAAGCTAAATTTTTCAAAGAGAGACAAGCTGACAAAGCATAAAAGACTGCGTAATATGATCGGTTGTTCGCTGTCTTGTATTCTTCTATTTTCAGATTTTTTTCAGCTGATTCCAATGCTTCCCATGCGACAGACATACGGTATTTAACCAATTCTATATTGTAGTCTTTTGTTTTTATTAAATCATCATTTTTCATACAACCATATACCTTCCTCCCTCACATTATCAAAAAAAGGATCGGTTCCCTGTTCCCTTCTATCAAAGTAGTCTTGACCATACATCAACGGATTAACAACGATGTATTCGTCTTCACGCTCCCCCACATCATACTCATAACTTACATTAAAAGCAATCTCCGAAAGATTATCGCCATTATTTCTGACCTCATCTTCTGAATAATCTGTCACTACCAAAATATCAACATCAGAACCGAATCTGTAATCCCCCCTTGCATAAGAACCAAACAATATGATTTCTCTAATATGAGAGCCATAACAGTCTACCGCTTGCCTTACAAACTCATCAAGCTTCATCTTGACTTTTGAAGGAATCGGCTTTTTTAACTCGTATGGATTTTCCCCCTCATCATAAAACGTAATCAGAAATTTTTTTCCATTGAAACCAGATAAATCCGAATCTAGGATAATACTATTATTTTGAACTCGACCATTCAGTGTTTTCATTTTGACACATCCTCCCCGTCAAAGGTATCAAGCAAAGACATCACCCCATTTTTTCAATTATTCTTTGGTTCATAATATCATATGAATTCCAGTCGTCCTTTTTTACTCGAATCCCGGAATAATGAAATAATTTCTTGATAAGATCCATGATCTGTTTTGCATTGTACCCTGTGTTCATTTTTATCATTTCATCTGGAATAGCCGTCATTTGATGCGCTGCTACATTTCGTATCTTTGCCTCAACGAACCGAAGATCGTCAATCAGCTTTGTCAATTCATTATCCTCTGACATTTTTTCGATCAAGACTATCATATGGGACGAATAAACCGGACTATTCGTTCGAAATTCATAGAAACCCGTCTCAAGCAACCGCAAAACCTCTGTTCCCTGCAGCTTGTTTATATCCCATTTCATACTACCATCTGAACATACTTTGCAATATCTTTTCAAGTCTATACGGCAGGTTTTCAAAAGGATTCTTTCTAGCAACCCAGCAAACAGCGGCGTAAACGCTCGTATAAAGTCCGCATATTCTCCCCTTCTGCGTTTGATGTCCATAGATAGGGCGTATTCGAATACTTTTCTGTCATCCGTCGACCATACAGGGAAAAGACGCTCTCGATTGTTCTCTGAAAATTTTCCAATTCCACTGTTGTCCAATTCCAACCGAGCATGTGCCAATTGTAGAAATCGCTCATAAGCCACCGTTCTTTCTTTCGGCAATAGTTCTACCATGCGAATTGCGGCCGCATAATCATAGGCAAGGATATGTTTCTTTAGTATTTCTTCGTTTTTTATAGCGGACAATGTCGGACACTTTATTTCGCGACAGCGATTCTCTGTTTCGCCGTTGTCTTCGTTCAATTCCCATACTGTTTCAAGATCAAATCCTTTGTGAGTATGTTCATTCATAGATCTCGTTGGAGTGACGACCTGGATGGCCTTGCAAGGAAATTCCCCCAATGTAATCAGCACCAACAGCCCGCTTTTCATGGCGGGTGTTCCACTGGAGATATTGATTAATAAACTATCCTTCTCATCCAGTTTTGAATAAATATCCCGAATAATCTGACCAAACTCAGCATAAAAATAATCATACTCCTGCACATCCTCCAGATCGGGTCTTTCGATCAAGGATACCTCTATATCCCTACCCTGCTGTTTTGCAAGCTGATGGATACAGTATACATATCGGTTGTCCTTCCTGTGATAAGACAACATTTCTTTTGAGAGAAACAACACCACTTGGTCTGGCTGATAATAGCGACATATATGAAGCATAGATCCATCCCGCAAATTATTCAGCGATATCGGATCCGTTCCCCCTATCGGAGAAAATAATACCTTTTTACCCATCGTTCCATCCTTTTCCATCATATCACAATCACATCCTCGTCATCTTCCGGAATTTCCTTTGTTCCCCAGGCGCTAATCTGACTTTGCCCCGTAATCCGATATACGCGAATGCTGTCCTCGCTGCTACAGAACCTAGGAATCTCTTCCATTAATTTGTTGTATTTCTTTTGCGTTAGTCTTGCCTCGAAAGCGGATTTTTGCACCCTCGTACCATATCCCTCTAAATGCTTTGCAAACTTTGTACGCTTTTTGTTCTCTATGATATCATAAATGATCAATACAAGTATTTTTCGAGAGTCACTATCGACTTTTACCTCAAAAAAATAATTTTCCGTTTCTATCATCAACGTATCCTTATTGGCTCATATACTTCTGCACTTTCCCTGCGTATCGCCTCAACCAATTTGCCTACCTGAAGGGCGACAGCTCTTCGAAAGCTCACTGGATAATCCACATACTGTAAATACCTTATTTCTGTTTGAAGCTTTCTTTCCATCTTTTTCAAATAGGTTTGCAATCCTTTTCGCTGAATATAACATCCTTTGCTCTCTTCATCGAAATAAAATTCCTCTCTTTGGATTTCCGCGCCATTGATCATTCCCATCGCTAAAGCATCTACAATCACCGCCCGCCATTCCTCTATCAAATCACTCGCTAACGTAGGATGCTTTTCTGCATCTCTATGCATAAAGCCAAAATACGGATTTAGCCCATGATTTTCAATTTCTTCGTAGAGCAAGTTCATTAAAATCGAATATCCCAAAGATATCATGGAATTGAACGGGTCTAAAGGCGGTCGTCGGTTTCTGCCAGAAAAAGCAAAGTTTTCATTGATGCATTTTGACAGTCCTTGAAAATAATACCTTGCTCCCAATCCCTCATGTCCTGTAATCTGCGTAATATCCTTTCCACGTTCAATTTTCTTTTGAGAATTTGTTAGTTGCAATTCCTCCTGTTTTATATCTGTCTTTGTCGATTTTGCATACCGCCGCAATACGACCAATTGATTATGCACCTTCGCCTCCAATATTCGTTTGCTTAACTCCAAAGCAAACGATGTGTCGTACATGGACGCTTGTTTTCGCTGTAATTGGGCGTTGATATGCCCCGTTGACATCAGCCTTCCAAAATAACTCCCACCTTTCGAGAAAAAGGCTATTGGAATGCCGTTTTGAAGGCATTTTTCCATACATTGAGTAGTAATCTGTGACTTACCCAACAAGATAATACTTTCCACAGATTCAATCGGAAGGCTTTTCGTCATTCCATCCTGATAGTGTACTTTTATTCGATTACTTTCTGTCGTAATCTTCGCTCCATTTTCATTGATATATAGCAAACTCATTTATGTCCCCTTTCGGAGTTTTTATTTTCAAATCTGTAAACAAGTATACAGTGACATGGAAGAGCCAAGACTTTCCGTCTCCTTTCGGAGTTTATATTTTCAAATGCCAGCACGACACAACAGACGCATGGGATAATGGTTCATAATTCCGTCTCCTTTCGGAGTTTATATTTTCAAATGAACCCTCAATAGGGGATGGTTCACGGGGTTAAACAACGGACTTCCGTCTCCTTTCGGAGTTTATATTTTCAAATGCAGGAT